>JARIET010000053.1 GCA_031127185.1 Gemmatimonadota bacterium
AGAACGACTGGTTGTACTTGATCGGCCCCGACACGCGCCCGCCCAGCGAGTAGTTGCTGAACTGCTGGCCCAGCGCGCGCGCCGCAGGGTCCACCCACTGCATCGACGGCTGGTCCAGGTTGAAGCTGTTGGTGCGCGCGATGAAGTTCGTGCCGCTCTGCGTGCGCAGGTTGAAGTTGCCGCCACTGAAACCGCCGCGGCTCACGTCGTACGGCGAGGTCACGAGTCCGGCGCCAACTGCCGCGTCGCGCGGGAGGTCGGATCCACCGAAGTTCTGGCCGTTGAGCGTGTTCGTGTTCTGGCTGGGGTCGAGCCCGAGAACGGAGAATCCCGAGGGATCGCCATCGGCACCAGGGACCAGCAGTACACCGGGCAATGAGGCGGCCATGGCAGCGAGGTCGCCCTGCTGGGCCGCGGCGAGCGCTGAGGTGTTTACGGCTCGCTCGGTGCCGCTGATGTCGGTTGTCGGATCATTGCGGTTGGGGCGGGTGCGATCCCCTTGAATGCGTACTTCGCCGAGGCTTGTGGCGGTGCGCGACAGTTTGGCGTCGGCGATGAGGATGTCCTCATCGGCAACTCGCTTGATTTCGAAGCGCCGTGCGGCGTAGCCGATTGCGGCGATGTTGACGAAGTAGTCGCCATCGCCGCCCGGGAACGTCACGGTGTAGCGGCCATTCGCGTCGGTACGAGAGGTGCGGCTCACGGCACCGGAAAGCGTGGTGACCGTGATCTGGGCGGCTTCGATCGGTTGGTTCTCAGGGCCGGTGATACGGCCCCGGATGACGTCAACTGTCTGGGCCGCTGCCGAAGCGACCGACAGTAAGAGCACTGCACCCACGAGGGTAATGCGGCGAATCATCGTCGGGATAGCGGCCGGATGGGGAGTCGAACGTTCTGGTGTGGATTGGGGCCGGCGGAATCACGCCACACTCTATTTGAAAGTGGGACGTTGACCGGGCCTCAGTGTTACCACACAGTTAGAACGTGGGCAGCCCTCGAAAGGTTGCCGTTCTTGGACACGGAGTTTGAACGGCGTCTCAGACGCCGGACTTCATGTACCCCTCGATAGCCTCGAGCGTCCGGTCTACTTCGGCGTTCGTATTGTAGAAATGCGGCGACAGTCGCACCCCCGAGCGGTCTTGCCCGCCGCGAACCGTGGCAACGACTCGTCGTTTAGTCGCCAATGCGGCACCGAGCTTTCGTGGGTCCAGGTCACCCGGCCTGAAGATTACGATTGCGGCACGCTGGGCGGCGTCCGCGCTGGTGTGACTCGTGATTCCCGCGATTCGGGCCAGCCCCGTCTGAAATCGAGTTGCGAGGGCGCGCGAGCGTTGCTCGATAAGCGCCCGCCCGATTCCACCCTGGAATTTGAGCCCTTCGACGACGGCGGCTATCGACGCATCGTCGCGCTGACCCTCGCCCTCGAACTGCCGTGAGATTCCGACCGCTCCACCGTACACGCCTATAACGCTGGGGTGAATCTTCTCGTGGACGGTCTTGTTCACATAGAAGACGCCTTTCTCCTTGGGGCCGCAGGGCCATTTGTGCAGGGAGCCTGTAAAAAAGTCGGGCTGCATCGCGCCCAGGTCGTTGTCGAGCACGCCAAACGTCTGTGCTCCGTCGACAAGGGATAACGCGCCGCGCTCGCGGGCCAAGGCGCAGAGTTCCCTGGCCGGAAGGAGATCGCCCGAATTACTGCTCACGTGCGAAAAAGCGAGAACTTTCGTGCGCGGGGTAAATGCCCTCGCAAAAAGATCCACGTAACCCTGGGGGCCCGGATGCGACGCCGGGACGGGCACGGTCACCACGGTGAATCCGAAGCGCCGGGCCTTTGTGGTCCACGCCCCAAGGTTGCTCGGGTGATTGTCGGCCCAAACGATCACCTCGTCGCCGGGGCCGAGCTGCAGGCCGCTGGAAACGAAATTATTTCCTTCGGTGGTGTTGCGAGTGATGACGATTTCTTCAGGGGTCACCCGCAGGGCCGCCGCGAGCAGGGTACGCGCTTCCTCGCGTCCCTTCATCAGCTCCGTCCGGGCATCGGGACTGGGGTTGGTCTCGTACTTCCTCAGGTGTCGCTCGTGTGCCTCGATCGCGGGGAGTGAGGCGGGGCAGAGGTTGGCGGCGTTGAAGAAGCCGACGTCCTGTGGAATCAGGAACCGTGAGCGCACCTCGCCCCAGAACTTCTCGTCGGGTGCCTGGGGTGTGGGCGGGAGTGGTGCACCGCTGAAGCCCATCTCGTAAAGCGCGCGCGAGTCGCCGGCGAATGCGCTGTTCGAGAGGAGGGCGCTCGACCCTCCGAAGGCGAGGAGTCGGGTGAAATCGCGGCGGGTGACGGGCATCGGATGCTCCAGGGGGGATGCTGGAACGTACGGTCGTCAGGGCGAGTGCGCGACCGCTGGGCGGGCGCCATATTCTTTGGAACGGTACAGTTCACCCTTTCACCCACGCTTTCCATGCGAAACACCCATCGTCTTCTTGCGGTTCTCCTTGTCGCAGGTGCCGCTGCGGCACCGGACGCGGCGCAGGCCCAGGCCCAGTCGCGGATCATCACCGGCCGTGGCAGCGCGACCCTCTCCAACGCCGTGCGCGTGGGCGACCTGGTGTTCGCCAGCGGCGCGCTGCCGTCCGGCGGTGCCAATGCGGACACGACGATCGAGGGTCAGACGACCAGCACGCTCGAGAACATCAAGCGCACGCTCGAGACGGCGGGCACGTCGATCAACAACGCGGTGAAGTGCACGGTGTTCCTGGTTGAAGGCGCCGATTTCCGCGGCATGAACACGGCGTACACGAAGTTCTGGTCGGCTGAGAATCCGCCGCCGGCGCGGACGACCGTAGTCGTGAAGGCGTTGGTTGTGCCGAGCGCCAAGCTTGAGATCGAGTGTATTGCGGCGATGCCAAAGCCGTAGCTGACCGAAAAGTTTTACTGCGAGGACGCGGATTTTCGCGGATTTAAACGGCGATGGACGCGGATCAGGCAACAAAGGGGGAACTGCAACTCACTGCGCACTCGCAGTTGCAGTTCCCCCAAGTTGTATCCGCGGGAATCCGCCGTTATCCGCGAAAATCCGCGTCCCCGCCTTAGAAGCCCGCGTCCCCGCCGTAAAATCTTCCCGGTCAGGCTTCCTTGATAAACATCAGGATGCCGCTGCCGATGCCGATGGCTACGACCGCCCGGCGGACCCACTTCTGATCCACGCGCTGCGCCATGCGTGAGCCCAGCGCGCCGCCGGCCATCGCACCGATGGCCATGGTGAGGGCGACCGGCCAGATAATGATTCCGCTGACGACGAACACGGCCACGGCGATCGCGTTTATGTTGAGCCCGCACCAGTTCTTGAGGCCGTTCATCGTGTGGATATTGCGCAGCCCCATCATCTCGAACGCCGCGAGCATCAGGATGCCAGCGCCAGCGCCGAAATACCCACCGTACACGGCGACGCCGAACTGGTAGACGAGAAACCGGAAGGGGGGTGCGGCGCGTTCGACCTCGGCGTGAGAGGCGCTATGGCCACCGATCCACTTGAGCATGGGCCGCTGGAGCAGAAACAGGGCAGTGGCACCCCAAATGAGCCACGGAACCAGAGCGTCGAACTTCGCTTCGGGCGTGTAAATAAGCAGTATCGCGCCGGCAACGCCGCCGAGCAGGCTCGGGGCCGCCCAGTGTAGCCACCAGGGCCGTATCCCCTGGATGGCCTCGCGATACCCCCAGAAACTGGCGAGACTACCCGGCCAGAGGGCCAGCGTGCTGGTGGCATTGGCCACGATAGGCGGGACTCCCAGCCCTACGAGGGCGGGAAACGTAAGAAGGGTACCCCCGCCCGCGATGGAATTGATGGCGCCGCCCCCGGCCGCGGCGAGGGCCACCAGAAGAAGTTTTTCGGGTGACAAGGTAGTTTTAAGTCTACCATCCCGACCGCAGAAAACGTGGGTTTGGAGGGTAGGAAGAAGTAGCCCCCGCAGCATCATTTCGGACCACCGTACAGGAGCACCGGTAGCGAACCATGCCTGGTCAGACGGACACTGCAGCACCTAAAGCCACACTTGGCGACCACCTCGAGATCAAGGACTCCCGCACGGGCAAGTCCTATACGGTCCCGATCACGGACGACACCATCCGCACCGCCGACCTTCGCCAGATCAAGGTGAAGGACGACGATTTCGGGATGATGGGCTACGACCCCGCGTTCATGAACACGGCGTCGTGCCGATCGGCCATCACCTTCATCGACGGCGACAAGGGGATTCTCCGCTACCGCGGCTATCCCATCGAGCAGCTCGCAGAAAAGGCGAGCTTCCTCGAGGTTGCCTGGCTGCTGCGGCACGGGGAACTGCCGACGCAGGCCGAGTACGACCAGTTCACGCACGACATCACCTTCCACACGTACGTGCACGAGAACATCAAGCAGTTCATGGAAGGGTTCCGTTACGACGCGCACCCGATGGCCATGATGACCGCGGGCGTTGCGGCGCTCTCGTCGTTCTACCCGACGGCGAAGAACATTCACGATCCGCGCGAACGCGATATCGCGTTCATTCGGTTGCTGGCCAAGATGCCGACGATCGCGGCGTTCGCGTATCGGCACGTGAAGGGCTTGCCGTACGTCTACCCGGACAACGCGCTGGCGTATCCCGACAACTTCCTGTCGATGATCGCGCGGATGTCGGAGAACCGGTATGAGGCGAACCCGATCTATTCGCGGGCGATCGACGTGCTGTTCATCCTCCACGCCGACCACGAACAGAACTGCTCGACGAGCGCGGTTCGCGCGGTGGGCTCCTCGCATGTGGATCCGTATTCCGCGGTCGCGGCCGGCATTGCAGCGCTCTACGGCCCGCTGCACGGCGGCGCCAATGAAGCGGTGCTCCGGATGCTCGAGGAGATCGACGATCCCAAGAACATTCCGGCGTTCATCGAGGCCGTGAAGAGCGGCAAGGGGGAGTCGCGGCTGATGGGCTTCGGTCACCGCGTCTACAAGAGCTACGACCCACGCGCCAAGATCGTAAAGGGACTTTGCGAAGACGTGCTCAAGGTGTCCGGTGCTTCCAAGGACATGGATATCGCCATGGAGCTGGAGCGCATCGCGCTCAGCGACGAGTACTTCATCAAGCGCAAGCTCTACCCGAATGTGGACTTCTACACCGGGCTGATCTATCGCGCGATGAAGTTCCCGACCGACTACTTCACCGTGCTCTTTGCCATTGCGCGCACGGCAGGGTGGGTGGCACAGTGGGAAGAGATGCTGCTTGACAAGGAGCAGAAGATCGCACGGCCCCGGCAGATCTACACGGGCCACGACGACAGGAAGTACACGTCGACGTTGGATTACAGGCACAAGATCACGGTGTGAACTGCAACAGCGAGTAGGCGGTTTGCGGTAGGCGGTTTGCGGTAGGCGGTTTGCGGAGGGCGGTGATTCTGGCGAGTCACCGCCCTTCGTCCGCCTTCTGCTAGCCGCCCTCCCGCTAACCGCGAACCCGATATTTGGTGGTGTCCAGCGACGGGCACCCCGCTCTCACCGGGCACTCCCCGCACCGCGTCACCCGGGCGGTACAAATGAGCGCCCCGAGTTCCATCAGCGCCTGGTTGTGCGCCCAGCCGGCCTTCCCGCTTCGCGGCAGAATCGCCTCGGCGATGGCCCAGATCTTCTTGAGGTCGCGCCCGCGCTTGGGGTTGAGGCGAGGCGCGAAGAACCGGGCGATCACACGCGCGACGTTCGTATCGACCAGGGCGGCACGGCGCTCAAATGCAAAACTGGCCACTGCGCCCGCCGTATAGGGTCCAATTCCCGGCAGCTTCCTCAATGCATCGGGGTGACTGGGGAGCATGGCTGGAGCGCCGCCGTCGCGGGTGACGTGCTTTGCCACCGAATGCAGATTGCGCGCGCGAGCGTAGTAGCCGAGCCCTTCCCACTGCTCCCGGACCTGGTTTGGACGCGCCGCCGCGAGCGCTTCCAGCGTCGGAAACTCATCCAGGAATCGCGAGTAGAACTCGAGCACCCGCGACACCTGAGTCTGCTGGAGCATGGCTTCAGACACGAGGATCGCATACGGGTCGCGTGACCGGCGCCACGGGAGGTCACGCCCGGCCCGCCGGAACCAGGCTGCCAGACTGCGGCGGAATCCGGCGGCGCGTAGGACGGCGCGAGCTTTATCGCGCGGGACGAGGCCCCCGGCCGCAGGACTGCGTCGCGAGCCCCCCGCTGGCGCGTTCCTCCGACTCGATTTCGGACGTTTGGCTGCCATGGCGCCGTTAGGTGTGTAGTCGGGATCGTCTTCGGCCCGGGTAGATTACAGCATGTCGCCGATTCTCGTGTTCGAAGTCCTGGCCGTATTGCTCGGCGCGCTGGCCGCGATGATCACCGCTGCCAAGAAGAACCTCGACTTTATCGGAACGTATGCACTCGCTGTCGTGGTGTCCTTCGGCGGCGGGACGATTCGCGACGTGCTGCTCGACCGCCGGCCGTTTTTCTGGGCGGAGCAGTGGGAATATCTGGTTGTCATCTTCGTGCTCTGCATCCCGTTTGTATACAGCAAGACGGTCCACGGGATCGCCAAGCGCGTCGTGGCCCGGGGAGAGATCATCGATGCACTGGGACTCGGCTTCTATGCTGTGGTCGGATGCACACTGGCGCTCGAGGCCAGGCAGCCGGTGGTGATTGCCGTGCTCCTCGGCGTGATCACGAGCACGGGCGGAGGCATCATGGGCGACGTGATCACCAATGAGATTCCCGGCTATTTTCGCCACGGAACACTGTATACATCATCCGCCTTTGCTGGAGCGGTGACGTTCGTGGCGCTGGGCGCGTTCGGCAACACGATCGCAGTGCCAGCGGCCGTCAGCGTCGCAGTCGGGATGCGGCTGATCTCTGTCTGGCGGGGCACCACACTGCCGCGCCCGACATGGCTGCAGACTGACTCGCACAAAATGCCGTCGGGCGAGCACGAGCAGCCGACCGCCCGAAAGCGCCCCAAAGAGTAGCGGTCGGCGTGCCGGGCGGCGCGCGGGAGTCAGGCTACTTCGGCGACCAGTTTGGCACAGCGCTGAACAGGCCGCCTGTGACCACGATCTCACGTGCCAGTACCAGGCCGAACACGAGTGAGAGTGTCCCTGCCGCAAGGCGGATTCCGCGCTGCAGGCGCACCACCCGGGTCGCTGCGTACACCGCGGGGGCGGCGACCAGAAACGTGACGAATGCCATTCCCGCGATGGTGCCGAGCCCGAAAACCACCAGGTAGGCCAGTGCCAAGATGGTTTCCGGAATCACGGCCAGCACGAGCAGGGTCACCGCGGCCGACCCGGCCAGCCCGTGGACCACCCCAATTACGAGCGGCCGAAGCCCATCACGCGAGCGGGCAATGGCTTCGGCGTCGGGCTGCGCGGCGCCACCGCCGGCGCGGAGGTTCGAGAACCCGAGGACAATCAGCATCAGCGCGACCCCGAACTCGAGCCCGAGCCCCAGCCGTGAGGGAATCGTCAGGCGGAAGGCGACCAGCGCACCGCCGATGGCAAGCACGGTAATGGAATGTCCGACGCCCCAAAGCGCACCGATACGTGCGGCACGCGAAAACTTCCGTTCTCGCGCGACAATTGCCGTCACAGCGACAATGTGGTCTGCGTCGGTGGCATGCTTGAGTCCGAGCAGGAACCCGAGCGCGGCAACGGAGAGCGCGTTCAGCATTCCCGGGACTCCGCTCTCGGCGGATCACGGGGAATCGGCCCGTTCAGCAGTCGCCAGCTTCCATCCTCCATTCGCGTCGCCAGCCCAAGCGCAACACGACAGCCTGCGGGGACGCCGCGCACCACCGCCGCAAAGTCAAAGAGCGCCGTGGCGGCGAATCGCATGCCGTGGCCCGGTTCGAAAATCTTTCGCAGCGCGCCGTTGACGCGGCGGCCGCGCGTCACGTCCACCACTTCAAAGCCGCGCGCCGTGAGTTGCAGCGCGGGCGTCGCCTCGCCGGCGCGTTCCGACTTGTTGATGAAACGCGACATATCCATCATCAGGTCGTCGTCGGAGGCGTACACGATGCGGCGCGCTGCGACGGCCGCGAGCGTAGACGCCAGCGAGTCTCGCAGGCGCGCGAGGTTGACATCGGCGGCGAACAAGACGAGTGCGGATAGTGGCCGCCTGACCAGCGAGTCGCGCCTCGCGCCGGGGCGTGTGAGGGCCTCGGTGACCAGCTGGCCACCCAGGCTGTGCCCGATCACGGTCGTCGGCTGGCTGCCGGCCGCCTCGCGCACCGCGCTGACCGCGGAAAGAAAAGTGTCACCGCTCTCCGCGGCTGTCGCGGAGTCGTCCCGGTAGGCGCGCGAGACTACGGCCGCAGCCGATGGCCACGCAACGACGCTGGCATGCGCGGGCCAGGCGAACACGACCGTCGCGCCGGTGTGTGAAATGCGGTGGCCGATGTCGGCGCCCTGCGCGATTCCGAGGGCGAACGACACCGCGTATCCGTGCACGTAGATGATGGCGCCCGACTTTGGGTCCGGCGAGTCGGCAAGGCGCATACGCAGGCGGGTCAAGAATTCGGCTCTCGAAAAACGCGCGGAGTCCACGGACTCACGGTCGGCATCCTCAAGGATGCGCCCGTCGGAGCCGGGCCCGGCCCGCTCCCGATAACGAGTGACAATGAGACCGTACTCGAGCGAGTCCGTGGGGTCCCGCGAGAGTTCGCCGGCCTCGCGCCGTCGATTCGAGATGTACCAGGTCGTGTCGTATGATGTCGCCATGAAAGTGGCACGCGCCGAGTCGGATGGCGGCCGGCCCGCCACCTCGGGGCCGCCGCCAACGGAAGCGCATCCGGCGCTCAGCAGCGCGAGGATCCCCGGAACCTGCGACCGCACGCTATGAAACCTTGCGCGTCTTTCGCTTGAGGAAGTCCATCAGGATGAACTGGCCCAGCGTCATCGTGTTCGTAAAATAGGCGCGACCGCGGGTGATGGATGACACCATCTTGACGAACTCCACCAATGCGCGATCACGCGCCAGCATGAACGTGTTCACGGCGATGCCGGCTCTGCGGCATTCGGTGACCTCACCGAGCGTCTGTTGCAGCACATAGGCATCCAGGCCCATGGCATTCTTGTAGACTCGGCCATCGGGCATGGTCAGCGCACTGGGTTTGCCATCGGTGATCATCACGATCTGTCGCATGTCCTTTCTTTGTGCGAGCAGGAGCCGGCGCGCGAGTTTGAGCCCCTCGGCTGTGTTCGTGTGGTACGGCCCCACCTGAGCGCCGGCGAGCGCGCCAATGGGAATTTCCTCCGCCGAATCGTGGAAGAGGATGACCTTGATGGTGTCGCCCGCGAACTGCGTGCGGATGAGATGCGTGAGCGCGAGCGCAACCTTCTTGGCGGGCGTGAATCGATCTTCGCCGTAGAGGATCATCGAGTGCGAGCAATCGAGCATCAACACCGTGGCACAACTCGACCGGTACTCCGACTGCCGGACCATCAGGTCCTTGTAGTCGAGGTCAATGGGCACCTCGAGCGAGCCGGTGCGGAGCATGGCGTTTCGCAGGGTTTCGTTGACGTCGATGTTGAGCACGTCACCGAACTCGTACGGCCGGCTCCATGCGTCCGCCTCGATGCCGGTCGCGAGGTGCGGCGTGTCGTGGGAGCCGAAGCTCGATTTGCCGATCGAAGACAGGATCCCGCGCAGCGCCTTGTAGCCGAGGAAGTCGATGCCCCGGTCGGTGAGCGAGAACTGCACATCGCGCGCGGCGGCCTGCGCGAGGCCGCCGGGGCCCATCACCGACTGGTGGCCGGCCGGGAGTTCTGGGGGCGCCCCGAGGTTCAGGTAGCCGCTCTCAATGAGACGCTTGACGATGGAGTCGAGCAGGTCGGAAAGTTTCTGCTCAGACACGTCGTCGCCTTCACCGCGCAGGGCCTCGAGCATTTCGGGGGTGAACTGGCCGCTCTTCAGCAACGCGTCGAGAATGGCCTGTTTGAGTGCGCCGAGCGACTTGTCGGCCTCGTCGCCCGTTTCGCCCCAATAGGGGTGATACTGCGCGCCGCCGGCGAAGCCGGATTGGAGAAGGAAGTCTGCGAGATTGTCGAGCAGCGACTGCAGGTCCACCGCGTCGCCGAGCTCGGGACTGAACTTCGTGTACGTGTGCTCTCGCATCGTACGGCGGAATCTAGCGATGGATTGATACGGTGGCGGTTGGAACGGAGTCGAGGTTTCGTGGTTTGCGTGGCAATTACTACGCACACGGAAACGGCGGAAACCCATGAAACAGCATGATCTGCACTCTGCGGACGACAAGGTCACGGCGCGGGTTCTCGCCACGTTCTTTCAGGTATACAATACGCTCGGTTGGGGGTTTCTCGAGGTCGTGTATCGGCGGTCGATGGCCCACGCGCTGCGCGGTGCGGGGGCTCACGTCATTGAAGAGGCGCCACAGTCGGTTTACTTCGAGGAGCATCAGGTCGGCGAGTATCGCGCTGATCTTTTGGTAGACAGCGCGGTCGTCGTTGAGCTCAAGGCGGTCACCCAGCTCGCACCCGAACACCGCGCGCAGGTCGTCAACTTCCTGCGGGCATCGCGCATGGAGCGGGGGCTGCTCTTGAACTTCGGCCCCAAGCCGGAGATCAAGCGCATAGTGTTCCACAACCATCGCAAACGCCGCGAAGATCCGCCGTTACCGTGAAGTTTCCGCCGTTTCCGTGTGCGTAGTTCCCACGAACTAGATTGCACCCAGAGTGACGGCTCCCGCGCACAGTTTCAACCCGTTCCGCACGCTCGTCGCGCACCGGAACTTCCGGCTCTTCTGGTTCGGCCAGACGATTTCGCTCATCGGCACCTGGATGCAGCAGGTGTCAACGTCGTGGCTGGCACTTGAGCTCTCGAACGACGCTTTCCTGGTGGGTCTGGTCAGTGCGGCCGGCACGGTGCCGATCCTGCTGTTCTCGATTCCTGCGGGCGTCTTCGCCGACCGGAACGAAAAGCTCCGCCTCGTGCGTATCCTCCAGTTCGGTTTCCTGATTCAGGCCGCCGCCCTCTGGTGGTTCACCTGGACAGGCAACATTACGATCAGCCTTTTGATCGGCTTCGTGCTCATCTCGGGGGTTCTGGAGGCTATCGAGATTCCGCCACGCCAGTCGCTCATTGTTCGCCTGGTTGGGAAGGAGGACCTGCAGGGCGCTATCGCGCTCAGTTCCGGTGGTTTCAACTTTGCCCGCATCATCGGGCCGAGCATCGCGGCCGTGGTCATCGCACAACTTGGCATCGCCTGGTGGTTCGGGATCAACGCAGTGAGTTACCTCGCTGTCGTGATTGGTCTGGCCATGATCAAGCTGCCCCCGGGTGTGGACGTGGCCAGCGAAACGAACCGTTCCACCTGGCACGGCATCGTCGAGGCGTTTCGCTACGTGCGCAATGACCGGCTGATGTGGATCCTGATGCGGGCCGTGGCGCTGTTCTCGCTCCTGGGCATCCCCGTACTTACCATGCTGCCCGTGATGGCCCGAGATCACCTCGGTCGCGGCGCCGGTGGCTACGGCGCGATGATGGGCGCATTCGGCGTCGGCGCGCTCACAGGCACCTTGCTCATCGCCGGCCGCGGTACGCAGATCCGCCGCGGGCTGGTACTCACCGCCTCGTCGGTCAGCCTTGGCATCGCGATGGCGGCGTTCGGACTTTCGACGTCATATCCCCTGTCCATCGTTCTGCTCTTTGTCTGCGGCCTTGCGATGATGGGCAACAACGCGCTGATCAACGGACTGATGCAATCGCGTGTGCCCGATGGCCTGCGCGCCCGCGTGATGGCGCTCTACGTCACGGTCTACATCGGTATGCATCCCGTGGGTTCGGCCATCGCCGGATGGTTCGCGCGGAGCTACGGCGTGTCCGCGACTGTCGCGGCAATGGGCACGTTCCTCTTTCTTGCGGCCACCATCGTCTTCCGACGATATCCGGAACTGCGCCGCACGTAGTCGCATGACGGCCCAGACGCATTCGGTGACCGGCACGCTGCCGCCTCGAGCCGCTCCGGGGCCTGCCCCGGGGGCTATTTTGCGGAGTGAACAGCAGACCTGAAGCGGCCCCATGAGAATCGTCTCCGGGAGATTTCGGGGGAAGGATCTCCTCGGTCCCAGCGATTTCCGCGTGCGGCCCACCGCCGAGCATGTGCGCGGTGCCATGCTCGACGCGCTGGCCGCCGACATTCCCAACGCGCGGGTGCTCGACCTCTTTGCCGGCACGGGCGCGCTCGGGC
>JARIET010000054.1 GCA_031127185.1 Gemmatimonadota bacterium
CAGTCTCACCATTACGGGTACGGTGCGGAATACCTGCACGACGCAGGTAGCCGATCCGCCCGAAATGAAGTTGGTCGCCTCAACCGTTTCGATAACGAACGCGCGACTCGAGCCGGCAGGCGCACTCACCGTTACGAACGATTCCACGATCACCGAGGCATCGATCGGCGGCGGCGCGGGTGGCGCGTTGCGTGCGTCGGCTGGAACGCCCACAAGCGTGACCGGACTCGCGAACCAAACGGTGCAGTCGTGCCGGTTTGAGGGGGCGGCACTGGTAGGGCGCGATGGAGCGTTCGGGGCTGCTGGCACGACGCTTGGCGGTCCCGGCAGGAACGGCCAGAACGTTACGGTGTCCTGCCGGGGAAATCTTGTGATGTCGGGAACCTCGATCTATTCCGGATCGGGAGGTTTCGGTGGGTCGGCTACCGTCGATGGTGCAGCGCCGGTGGCGGTTGGAGGCGACGGAGGGTCAGGGGGCCGCATTCTCATTCTCGTGACAGGGGCCATCGCGTTCGGCTCGGGAGTACAGATGAACGCAGGTTCCGCCGGCGCTGGGGGCGGCGCGTTGGCCCGTTCCACGGTCGACGGCGGCGCAGCGACGGCGACTGGCGGGCGAGGTGGCGTGGGCTCGCCCGCCGGCGGCAGTCCGATCGCGATCAAGGCCGGCGGGGGCATTTCATCGAGCGGCGCTGTGGTGTTCAATCTTCCGCTCGGTGGAACTGGCGGAAACGCGACCGCCCTGGCGCGTGCCGGCGTCAATGCGTCCGGTGGGACTCCAGCCGGGGCGGGCGGCGTGGCGACGGCGACCGGTGGCAGCGGCGGAAGCGTGGCGGGCGCGATGATCCTCACCGGCGGTGGCGGGTTTACCGGGTTCACGTACGCCTTTGGGTCGGTTATCGCCCGCGGCGGAGATGGCGGCCGTGCGGAAGCGGCATCAGGCATCGGCGGCAACGGCGACGTTCTGCGCCCGACCGGCGGAACCGGGGGCAACGCCGTGGCGACTGGAGGTGCCGGCGGAAACGGCACGATCACAGACTGGCTCGCGCAACCGCGCGCCGATGGCGGAAACGGCGGAATCGCCCTCGTGGTCGACGGTGGCGGTGGGCGCGGTTTCTCTGACTGTGAGTCCGGGGGCGCTGTTCGCTCCGGTGGTGGCGGCGGCCTCGCCGGATCAGCCACCGGGCAAGGTGGTGCGGCCGGGACCGGCGGTGTTCTCGCAGGATTGGCTGGCCGGATTGAGATTGAGAGTTTCGGGAACGGCGGTGCGGGAGGTGCCGGCGTAGGTCCCGGCGCAGGCGGGCCAGCCGGCACCGACGGCACCAGCGGCGCGAAATCGGTGAGCGAATCGTTCGCCTCCGGCACCGACGGCGCGGCGTGCCCTGTCTCTCGGCTCACCGCAACCTGGACCGTCCCCGCCGGTGGCGATCCCAATGACCATTTTCTGTTCGTGCTGTTTCAGGGTCTCACGACGCTGAACTTCAACCGCACCGGTAGCGCTTCACTCGTGGCGGGCCTTCCGGGGAATCGCGCGTCCGTACTCGGACCCACGCCGATCACCGTGACCGGCGCCTCGCCATGGGTCACGCTCACCGGCACGATGTCCCCAACGGGTGCGGTCACTGCCACGGGAACGGGCACAGTCGCCGGATACGCAGGAACGCAGGTCCGTATGAGCGGCACCATCACCGATGGAGTATTCACCGGCACCGTTGTCGCGGGCGACCAAACGCCGCAAACGCTACCGGGTGGTGGGATTACCTATTCACTGACCGGGCCCGTGCGCGTGCCGTAGCGTGTGTCCGTGCGGACGGGGTCTCGGCCCGATGATCCAACCGATGGAGCCGAGACCCGTCCGCAAGCCCGTTAGCCTTTTCGCCGCACCAGCGTGAGGATGGTGTACACGGCGCACGACTCGTCGTTCTGGTTCTTCACCTCGACGTCCCAATGCACCACGCCCTGCGGAACGGTATCCGGTAGCTGCTCCTTCCACGTCTTCTGCTTGACGGTGAGGCGCACCTTGATGGTGTCGCCGGGATACACCGGCTTGGTGAAGCGGAGATTCTCGAGGCCGTAGTTCGCCATCACGGGCCCAAGCGCCGGGTCCACGAAGAGTCCAGCCGCAGCACTGATGATGAAGTAGCCGTGGGCCACGCGCTTCTCGAACACGCCGTGCGCCTTGGCCTCGTCGTCGTTCATGTGCGCGTAGAACACGTCGCCCGAAAGCGCCGCGAACTTTTCGACGTCGTCTAGCGTGATCGTGCGTGTGCCGGTGATCAGCGTGTCGCCAACCTCAAGCTCCTCGAAGTACCGCCGGAAGGGATGCACGCCGCCGGTCTTCTGCTCTGCGCCCTGCAGGTACTCGCGTACCACGCGTGTGAGCGTCGAGGGCGAACCCTGGAGCGCCGTGCGCTGCATGTAATGGAGTACGCCGCGCACGCCGCCCATCTCTTCGCCGCCGCCGGCGCGGCCGGGGCCACCGTGCACGAGCTGCGGCATCGGCGACCCATGGCCTGTGCTCTCCCTGGCTGTGTGTCGGTTGGCCATCAGCAGTCGCCCGTGATACGCAGCGACGCCGAGTGCCACTTTGCGCGCCGTGTCGTCGTTCGCGGTGAACACTGATCCGCAGAGCGAGCCGCGTCCCTTGCGAGCCAGCGCGATCGCGTCGTCCACGTTCTTGTACGGCATCACCGTGTTCACCGGCCCGAACGCTTCCACGTCGTGCGGCTCGCTCGATGCGAACGGATCCTTGCTGCAGAAGAGCAGGGAAGGGAAGAATGCGCCCTTCGCCCGGTCCGCACCGACGACTTCGTAGTCGTCCATTGAACCGTACACATGCTCGGCCACCCCGGCAATTCGGTTCACGCTCTTCTGCACCTCGCTCACCTGCGGGGCGCCAGCGAGCGGACCCATACGCACGCCGTCTACAGCGGGGTCTCCGATCTTCACACCTGCCAAGCGCTTGGAGAGCGCACCGATCACATCGGCAACCATCGCCTCGGGCACAAAGGTGCGGCGAATGGCCGTGCACTTCTGCCCGGCCTTCGTTGTCATCTCGTTGGCAACCTCTTTAATGAAGAGGTCGAACTCTTCCGTGCCGGGAGCCGCGTCTGGGCCAAGCATCGAGAAGTTGAGTGAGTCGGCTTCCTGGTTGAATCGGACGTTGTTGGAAAGGATCGCCTTGTTGGCCTTGAGCAGCTGGCCCGTGTACGCCGATCCGGTGAAGGCCACCGCGCACTGCTCGTCGAGGTGATCGAGCAGGTCACCCGCGCTGCCGCAGAGGAGCTGGATGGCGCCAGCGGGGAAGATCCCGCTGGCGACCATCTCCGCGAAGACGCTCTCGGTCAGGAAGCTCGTGAGCGTCGCGGGCTTCACGATCGCGGGCACGCCCGCGAGCAGCGTAGGCGCGAGCTTTTCGAGCATTCCCCACACGGGGAAGTTGAAGGCGTTGATGTGCACTGCAACGCCTTCGATCGGCACGCAGATGTGCTTGCCGATGAACGAGCCGCCCTTGGAGAGCGCCTCAGTCGTGCCCTCCACATGGTAGGTCTCGTTCGGAAAATCGCGGCGCCCACGCGAGGCGTACGCGAACAGCGTGCCGATGCCGCCCTCGATGTCCACCCAGCCGTCGCGCTTCGTGGCGCCGGTGGCGGCCGAGATGCGGTAGAACTCGTCCTTCTGTTCCATCAGGTGCTTGGCCATCGCCTTCAGCATCAGCGCGCGCTGGTGGAACGTCATCGCGCGGAGCGTCGGCCCGCCCACGGTGCGCGCGTGTTCCACCACGCGCTTGAAGTCGATTCCGCCCGTGCTCGCTTCGGCGAACTGTACACCGGTCACAGCGTGGACGATCGGCGCGGCTTTGCCCGTTCCGGTCACCCATTCGCCGGAGACGTAGTTCAGGAGGCGGCGCGGTTGGGCGCCGGTGAGGTCGAGAGGTTTTACCATTGTCAGACCCGTTCGATAATCGTCGCCATCCCCTGGCCGACGCCAATGCACATGGTGCAGAGCGCGTACTGCGACTGGCGGTACTCGAGCTGGCGCATCGCCGTGAGAATGAGCCGCGCTCCGCTCATGCCGAGCGGGTGGCCTAGCGCAATCGCACCGCCGTACGGATTCACGCGTGAGTCGTCATCGGCAAGCCCGAGTTCGCGCAGGCAGGCAATCGCCTGAGCGGCGAAGGCCTCGTTCAACTCGATGATGTTCATCCTGTCCAGCGTGAGCCCCGCGCGCTCCAGCGCCTTCCGCGTGGCCGGCACGGGACCCATGCCCATGATCCGCGGTTCCACACCAGCTACCGCCGCCGTGACAATCCGCGCGCGCGGCGTGAGCCCGAACCGCTTCACTGCATCGCCCGAGGCAATCAGCAGCGCGGCCGCGCCGTCGTTGAGCCCGCTCGCGTTGCCCGCCGTGACCGAGCCGTTGCCGTCCGTCCGGAACGCCGGGTTCAGCTTCGCGAGCCCCTCGAGCGTTGTGTTCGGCCGAATGAATTCGTCCGTCTCGATCTTCTTGGGATCGCCCTTCTTCTGCGCGAGCTCCACCGGCACTATTTCCGGCTTGAATCGCCCGGCTTCCCGCGCCGCGGACGCCTTGGTCTGCGAACGCACGGCAAAGGCATCCTGTTCGTCGCGGCGGATTCCGAACTGCTCCGCGACGTTCTCTGCGGTCTGCCCCATGGAATCAGTGCCATACTTGGCCTTCATCGCCGGATTCACAAACCGCCAGCCAAGCGATGTATCGAAAAACTCCAGGTCGCGCGCAAACGCCTTCGATCCCTTGCTGAACACGTACGGCGCGCGCGTCATCGACTCGACGCCGCCGGCCACAAAGAGATCGCCGTGCCCGCTCGCAATCGCCCGCGCCGCACTCGCCACCGCGCTCATGCCAGACGCACAGAGCCGGTTCATCGTCTCCCCTGGCACCGTTACTGGTAACCCCGCAAGCAGCAGCGACATCCGGGCCACGTTCCGGTTGTCCTCGCCCGCCTGATTGGCGCAGCCGAAGATCACGTCTTCGATCGCGGCAGGATCCACCGACGCGTTGCGCTTGAGCAGTTCACGGATCACGTGCCCGCCGAGGTCGTCCGGGCGCACATCGCAGAGCGAGCCGCCAATATTGCCGATCGGCGTGCGCACGCCGTCAATGATGAACGCTTCTGTTGTCGTTGATGCGGAGGCCACGGTCTGCTCGGATGTCTTACTTGGGGTGTTCAGTCTTCGTCTTGTACGCCGTGCCGCGGAAGAGCGCCACGACCGCATCCTTCTGATTCTTCACCACCGCGCGATAGTAGCCGAGGCGGTTCGATTCGCTCTCGGACTCGGCGGTCGCCGTCAACACATCGCCCACGCGAATGGCAATGGGATACGTGATCGAGTTCTCAATGCTCACCGTAACCTTGCCATGCGTGTTGCAGGCAAAGGCAAAGGCGCTGTCGGCCACCGCAAAAGCGATGGCGCCGTGCACCACGCCAAATCCGTTCACCATCTCGGGACGTACCGTCATGCGAACGGTCGCCGTACGCGGACGCACATCCACAACCGTCAGCCCGAGCCACTGGCTGAAGAGATCGCGCGACATCATCCCAGCTACAATGCGCTCCGCATCGAGCTGATCGTTCTTCACGCGCGCGCGTGGCGCACGCTTCGACTCAGACTTCGCCATCATCCGTGAAACCTCCCTTTCGCCAACGCGAGCCTTCTCAGGAGTGGGCTCGGCCGGTATCGGTCTTCTCCGTATTCAGCCTGCAGGGCTACCAGTCGGTCGAATGCCCAGGTTGGGCCAAGCTCATCGGACCACGCCAGCAATCCCTTCGGATAATTCACGCCCTTCTGCATCGCGAGATCCACGTCGCTCGCGGTGGCCACCCGGTAGAACACCGCATCCGCGGCTTCGTTGATCAGCATGGACAACACCCGTTCAGAGATCAGGGTGCAGAGTTCAGGGTTGGTTGAGGGTGCTGGGTTGGGCGTGCCGTCGTACCGATAAAAGCCGCGACCGGTTTTGCGGCCGAGGAACCCTGCGTCTACCAGTCGCTTCTGCGAGAGCGAGGGTTTGTACCGCGGCTCCCAGAACGAACTCTCATACATCCCGCGCGTCACGGCGAAGTTCACGTCGTGGCCAATGAAGTCCATCAGCTCAAACGGACCCATCTTGAATCCGCCGAGATGCTTCATCGCCCAGTCGATCGTCGCACAGTCGGCGATGCCTTCGTCGTGAATCCGCAGTGCTTCGCCGTAGTACGGGCGCGCCACGCGATTGACGATGAATCCCGGCGTGTCCGCGGCCTGCACGGTCGTCTTCTTCCACGAGTCCACCAGCACGCGCGTTCCTTCGAGCACGCTCGGGCTTGTCCCCATCCAGGGCACAATCTCCACTAGCGGCATCACCGGCGCCGGATTGAAGAAGTGCACGCCAATCACGCGCTCAGGCCGCACACAGGCGCTCGCGATCGAGGCCACGCTCAGCGACGACGTGTTTGTCGCGAGCACGGCGTTCGGTTCCAGCACCGCAGCCAGGCGGCCAAAGAGCGCCTGCTTGGCACCGAGATCTTCATGGATGGCCTCGATCACCATTGAGCACTCGCGATAGGCCGAGAGATCCATCCCGAGCGGCTCTTCAAAGAAGTCGATGCGGGAGAGAATCATTCCGCGCTTTTGCGCATCGAGTTTGCCTTTCTCGACCAGTTTGTCGAGCGACGTTCGGATATTGTCCTGCGCGCGGCGCACCGCGCCGGCCATCGCGTCACCCAGAAGCACGTAGTAGCCCGCCGCCGCAGCCACCTGGGCGATGCCGCTGCCCATGGCCCCGGCTCCCACCACGCCGATCCTGGTCTGGTGCGGCGCCGTGTTCACCAGCGCCCAGGCACCCGAATCGCGCATGGGCTCACTCATTGACCCGTGAACCTCGGTGCACGTTTTTCCAGAAACGCCTTCACGCCCTCGGCGTAGTCAGCGGTCCCCCCCGCCTCGCGCTGGAGTTCTTCTTCAAAGTCGAGTTGTGCGTCGAGTGAGACGCCAAGTGACTTGTTGAACCCGCGCTTGATGAGGCCGAGGGCCCGCGTTGGCTGCGTGGCGAGGTGCCGGGCGCAGCCCGTCGCATCAGTCATCAGCGCGTCAGGCGCCACAACCTTATAGATGAGCCCCATCGCCATCGCCTGATCGGCCGGCAACTTCTCGGCGAGCATCGTGAGCGCCGTTGCGCGCTGCAATCCCACGAGGCGGGGAAGGATGAACGTGCCCCCCGAATCAGGAATGACGCCGATCTTGGAGAACGATTGAATAAAGTTGGCGCCGCTCGCGGCGAACACGATGTCGCAGGCAAATGCGAGATTCGCGCCGGCGCCCGCTGCCGTGCCGTTCACTGCGCATACCACCGGCTTTTCCAGCGTGCGGATCGCGCGGACGATGGGATTCCATGTGGTGCGGACGAAATCGCCCAGATCGGGCATCACGCCGTCCTTTGGCATCGCTTCGGCCAGGTCTTGCCCTGCGCAAAATCCGCGGCCGGCACCGGTCAGCAACACGGCGCGAACGCTCGAATCGGTTGAGGCCTGGGCGAGCGCAGCCTGCAGCTCAGCGGCCATCTCGGCGTTGAAGCTGTTGAGGACGTCCGGGCGGTTCAGGGTTAACGCAAGGACGCCGTCCGTCTGATCGACAATGAGAGTGCCGGGCATCCTTGAAAGATACCGTCCCAACCGCGGTCGGCGGCCCGGACACCCAACTGCTTGCAGCGTATCAGGTTACATGCAACTCTGCCGTGGTCCCGGGTACCCTTACTGTAGCACAATCTGGAAAATGGCCGTGGTCCCGCTGACTTCGTTGCCAACGACGAGAAGGGGAACGCCCGTAGGCGAGTTGGCAGCTGATATAACGATGATACCCTCGGGCCCGAGGTCGCCGCCCGATCCTACCCGCGAGCTCACATATGTGACAAAGCTCGGACTGGTCGGCAAGGTGATGTCGTAGACCATGATGCCGCCGACGCGCTCGAGGCAGATGAACGCGAAGGTCTTGCTGCCGAACCGGGCGAGTGCGACACCCTCAGGCTCGGGACCTTTGTTGTCGCTGCGGTCGTCGAGCGTGTTACCACTGTTGCTGGCATTGAAATTCACGTTTGTGAGCGCCGTCGTGCGCTGCTCGAACTGGTCGCCGGAATCCCACACTTGCTGGCCGGCGGCCGTCCAGATGCTGATTGACCGCCCGCCGAGCGCGTACAACGCGTCGTATTGCCCGGTGACGGCATTGCGTCCGAGTTCCTTGGTGACCGTGAGGCGGCCAAGCCGCGCGTTGGCGTTGCATGGCCCACCGCCGCACGCGGCGTCGGTGAATACCGCCGGGTTGAGCGTCAGCGCACTCACCCGCGACTCCTCCACGAACGTTCCCCATTCGCGCGCATCGCCCTCGTTGGCTGTAACGAGATACGTTTGGCCCGCGACGGTGTACGACGCGATGCCGTCGGGTTGATACATCCCGAACACCGGCCAGTTGCGGATGTTGACCATCGCGCCGCCCGTAGGGCCGTCGCGGTCGCTGACGTCCATGCCATTCCCAGCTACGGAGTGGTTCTTGTATCCAAACGGGGTGACGCTGGTCACGGCGGCCGCGTTGATGTCAACGACGGCGAGCGCATTGTTCTCCTGCAGCGTGACGTAGGCCGTCCGGCTGTCATCGGAAACCGTGATAAACTCGGGCTCAAGATCCTGCGCGACCGTGGCGTTGGGCCCGTAGATGCGAACTCCTGCGGTCCGAAGCTGGGCCGTCTGGCCGTTGAACGAGGCAAATCCTGCCGTGCGAACGGATGGCGCGGCCGTGTTTGCCACATCAATGATGCTGATGGAGCCCTCAGGGTCGGTCACGTAGTTGTCGCTCGGTTCCGCTTCGTTGGCCACGAGTGCGTATCGGCCCGACGGCGTGAACGTGATCATGTCCGGCAACGCGCCCACCGTCACGCTGCTCAGAAGCTGGAGGTCAGTGGCCCGATAGAACGCCACCTTGCCGGGATCCGTCTTGTTCGTTGCCTGAATCGCGATGCCGACAAGCCCGTTGTGCACCGCCACACTGTTGGCACCGGCCCCGAACTGTGCCACCGAGATGGTAGAAATCAGCGTCGGTGTCGCAGGGTTGGAGAGGCTGACGACATCCACTGAGCCGAGCGCACCGTTCACAATGAAGAGGCGCTTCGAAGCGGGGTCGTAGGCGGTGATTTCCGCCGCGGCGGAGCCGCCGCCGCTGAATGCGCCGATCTTCGTGAGTGAGAGCGATGATGGCGTGGGCCCGAACTCCGGTCCCGTGATGGTCTGGTCCGTGGAACACGACGCGACGAAGGCTGCCACCGCGATGATCGCGAGGCCGATGAATGAACGACGCATTGATGAAGGGGAGGTTGAAGGGACGCAATGCGGCCTGTTCAGTACCGATTGCATCCATCAATCACGCGCTTGCGACGTTGGATTTCGGTCACCGCCGTGACACGGACGTGTCACGGTGTGCTTGGCTGTTCGTCGCGCGTCGCTGTTTTTCCGGCTAGCGCTGCCGGTCGTTCTCGATCGTCGCCAGGGCGCCGTTGGTGGGGTTGATCCGCCGAACGATCACACGGCCGCCGTACTTCAGGTGCGGGTGGTCGCGGGCAAGCAGTACCGCGGCTTCGCGATCGCGTGCCGACACGAGGAAGTAGCCCACGAAATCGTTTGGGCCCGAGGAGTCATCGGCAATCACGACCGAGTCGCTTCCGCGCGCCACATTGCGCACCGCCGCAATGGCGGCCACGCTCCGTCCGAGCGCCTCGCCGCCCACGATACGCGCATCTGTGCGTTCCACATTGGCCCAGGCCGAATACTCGGCTGCACGGGCGACGCGCGTCGCGGAGTCTTCTCCCGTGTCAGCGCCGTAGAGCAGGAGCGCAAAGGTCGGTTGTGCTTCGGCAACGGCACCGCGGTTGGCAAACACCGACCCGCCAACAAAGGCTATCGCCGCAATGCTGGCCGCCAACGCCCAGGTGGAAAGATTGAGCCCGGCGCGACGCTGTGTACCGCTGCGACCCACGAGCCCGGCACGGCGCAGCTGCAACACCGTTGCGTCCTCAAGCTCGGCAGGAGGTGCCTTCTCATGGGGAAGCTTGCCGAGGGCTTCGGCTAGATGTTCATCAGAACTGTGGTGCGTCATCGTTAACTCGCAGTTGCTGTTGTGTCTTTACTGGTACCGCCCGACAATCTCTCACGGAGTGCGCGTCGGGCGTGAAAGAGTTGGCTCTTCGATGTTCCCGGCTGCACGCCCAGCCGTTCGGCGATCTCGTCGTGGGTGTAGCCCTCCACATCGTGGAGGATGAGCACTGCACGGTAACCACGTGGCAGGGCAGCGAGTGCGGCCTCAAGGTCCATCCGCAGGTTCAGGTCCCCGGCGCGGGCCACCGCATCGGCCGAGGCGTCCTGAATCTCCGGGCGCTCCCGCCACCGCTCGCGGCAGCAGTTGAGCACAATGGACGACAGCCACGTGCGCAGCGACGAGCGCCAGCCAAACTCCGGCAGGCCACGCACCGCGCGGAGCCAGGCATCCTGAATGACGTCATCCACATCGGCCGATTCGCCTCCCATCAGGCGGCAGGCAAAGGCGTACAGGGCTGGGGTGTGCCGACGGTAGAGCGAGCGAAAGGCGGATTCATCGCCGTTCGCCGCCACAGCTCGCACGTCTCGCCGATCCGCTTCCGGGCCGTCGAGGGGGAGGACGTCAGGGTGTGACAGGAGTAGTGCCTTGGAGCGTGGTGCCAATCAGAGGGTGCATTCGTGCCTGTATTCTATGTGGCACAAAGTCGCCCCGGGGTTGCAGGGGTCTTGCGCCGGCGCCGCCTAGGGCTTGGCGGCTGCCTTCCGGACGTACATCCCGTCAAACGCCCGCGTCCAGGTCTTTCCGCCGTCCGTCGAATTCTCCCAGACCTGACGCACACTGTCCGGCGAGACCTTGAAGTAACTCATCTTCCCCAGCTGAACCTGTCCGTTTGGGAGCGCGGACTCACTCGTGAATTCCATGTTGCCGTTCGTCAGGCCGCCGTGGAAATAGACGATGCTCCCGACGCCATCCACCCAGATCTGCTCCCAGCGCTGCTTCTCTCGATTGAAAATGTTGAAGCTCTTTCCTCCCGGGCCCTGCGGCGGCATCCAATTCTCGAGAATCACACACCCGGCGAGGATCTTCTCGATTCGGCTCTGTGGCTTGGGACGTCCAGCCGGCGGGGCCGGCGAGCCCGGCGGCGGCGTCGGCGTCACCTCCCACTCGCCAACCCAATAGTCGAACTCGCGGAACTTCGGGTTCTGCTCGCACGGAATCGGTGCCTGTTGTGCGGGCGGCGGGCCGCCGGCGCTGCTGGTGGACTGCGCTGTCGCGACCGTGGCGGTAGCTGCAATCAAGAACGCGATTGGGATCTGACGCACGACGACTCCGGTGGAGGTCACTTGTGTTACCCCGCAAGGCCGCGTTGTGCCACTCGCGTCTGCTTGGCGCAACGGGCAGATTTCCCGCGATGGCCGCTCCCGTCTCGTCCCGAAAAAAGTCCGCCGCTGCTGCCGACGCCGACCCTTCCTTTCGTTGGAGGTCCGTCGCGCGTACTGCGCTCATCTCGCGCGCGCTCGACGACCTCGAAGAAGCCACCAACAAGAATCGCGCCAACATCCCGCGCGACCACCTGATTCTCTACCAGTTCTCGGCACGCGGCCACGAAGTCGCACAGGCCATCCTTGGCGCCTTTATCACGCACCGTCACGACGCGGCGAGCGCCTACTATAGAAACCGCCCCCTGCTGCTGGCGATGGGGCTGACGATCGAAGATGGTCTGGCCAGCCCGTTGGGCCGTTCCGGCGGGTTCAGCGACGGCCGCGATATCGGTGTGGTCTGCAATCTGCCGAACCCGAATGGTCCTGTTGTTCTGCCGATGAGCGGTGACGTTGGATCGCAGTACACACCCGCCGCCGGCTGGGCGCAAGCCATCACGTATCATCGCGAAGTACTGGGCGACAAGTCATACGATGGCGCGATTTCCATCGTGCTCGGCGGCGATGCCTCGGTGGCGACCAACGGGTTTTGGTCGGCATTGACGATGGCGACCACGCTCAAGCTCCCGATGCTCTTCTTCATTGAAGACAACGGGCTTGGCATTTCCGTGCGCGGCGACATGCAAACGCCCGGCAGCGATATCGCGGCCAACCTCGCGTCATTCGGCAACCTGCATAT
>JARIET010000055.1 GCA_031127185.1 Gemmatimonadota bacterium
GCGGGTCGGCGTGTGCGCTGGCTTAGCGACACATCGCAAGTTGCGATTCAACCTTCGCTCTCGCCGGATGGAAAGTGGGTGGCGTATACGGCGTACGAGGGCGAACTCACTGATGTGTGGATCGTGCCGTTGGAAGGAGGAAAGGCGCGCAGAGCCCGTTGCGGGGCCTCCTGTTGAGCGCGGTGCCATAGCTCGAGGGTCCACTTCAATCGCGGATGTCCCCTCAGGCGACGATTTTTCCGACGAAAAACGCCCTACGGCCGCCTCCCCGCCCAATGCGGTGCCGTCTTCCACTGCGTGAGATCGTGCAGTGCCGGGTCAATCGGAATTCCCACCTTCCAGTCGGTGTATTCCTCTACCTGCGAGCGCGTCCCGCTCGACATAATGACCCGCGTGCCGAGCCAGCCATCGCCCGCGCGCTCATAGCCGTCGATCTCCACAGCCATCCCGCCGGTCCCACGCACGTTGCCGATCACGCGCACGACGAGATTCCGTGAGTCCACCCAGAACTGCGCTGATGTGGTGTCCGTCGGTGCCGCAGCACCCACGATCGTCACCGGCGCGTCCTGCCACGTTCCAGTTGTCGTTTTTGAGAAATCAAATCCAAATGCCGCCAGCTCACGCGCCGTGCGCTCGGCTGGCTGCAAGTACACGCCCATGATGAGCGGCAGGAAGGGATTCCCCGCCGGAATGGCACGTGCCAACGCTCCGCCACGCATCACATAGGCAGAGTCCGGCGTGTAGAGCATCCCGTTGCCCAGCGCGGGGTCGCCAATGTCGATGCGCAGGCGCGACCCGATCACGGTCTCATACCATATAGATGTGTCGGGTTTGGCACCCGGCTGCGCGGTGATGGTGCGCTGCACGAAGGTGAGCGTGTTGTACCACTTGCCGTCGTACGCCTTCCGCATCCGTTCAAGGATGGCGACTCCGGGAGATTCCTGCGCTGCGAGAGAAACCGAACCAGCGCTGGCGGACACGATCAGGGCAAGGATTGTCTTTCGCATGGGGTCTCATCGGTGTGGGGCGGACCGTTCATGCCCCTTTGTGCAAGGCAACCGGTGGACGGTTGTTTGGTGTCGGATAAGGTACTCCTCCTGCCAGGCATCCTCGATGTCTCCAGCTATGCGCACACGATCATTCCTGGCGCTCGCAGTCGCCGCGCTCTGCACCACGCCGTTGCACGCGCAGTCCGTCCCGTCACACGTGCTCGGCAAGCCCAACGCGATGATCGCCGAGCCTTTTTCGCGGGTGTACGGTGCCACCGAGATGCGCGACGGCCGCGTGATCGTCAGTGATATCAGGGATGCGACACTCACCGTCGCTGATTTCCGCACCGGCAAGTCCGCGCAGATTGGTCGCAACGGTGAAGGGCCGAACGAGTACGCCGTGCCGGGCATCGCGCTGCGCACCCCGGGCGATTCCTTCTACCTCGTGGATGGCCGCAATCGCCGGTTTCTGCGGCTCGATGGAAACGGCGCTCTGGCAGGCACCGTGCCGTTCGAACGCGCGCTGATGATGGGCGGAATCGGGGGCGGCGACATGGCCGCCGACAGCATGGGCCGGCTCTACTGGGCTACGGATTTCGTCGACATGAACCCGACGACCGGCCCCAAGCGCGCGCTCAAGTCGCACGTAGCCCGCTGGTCCCCCGGCAACGCCGCCAAGGAGATCGTGGCCGAAGTCGGCGACCACGCGCCCGAACTGCACGCCAACAAGTTTTTCCCCTACGCCGAACGTGATGGCTGGGTGGTGGCCCCCGATGGAAGAGTCGGCGTTCTGAGCGCGCGCGAATACCGGCTGCGTTGGTACGAGAACGGCAAACTGATGCTCGAGGGCCCACCGCTCGCGTACACGCCCATCATGATCACTTCCGCGGAGCGCGCCGCGTTTCGCAACGAGCGCGCGGCGCAGGGGCCCGCTGGCGGAGCGACGATCACCGGCGGCGGCGCCAACGACGCCACACGCCAGGAAGCCGCTCGGCGGTCGATGCTCGACGTCTATCCCGACAACTTTTTCCCCAAGGCGATGCCCCCCTTCGTTGACGGCGGCGTGCGCCGAAGCCCAGGCGGCGATATCTGGGTGGAGCGCTCTCGCGCGGCCAGCGACAAGGTACGCCGGTTTGACGTGCTCACCGCCGCAGGCGCGCTTCGCGCCACCGTGCAACTCCCCGAAGATACGCACATGGTCTCGCTACAGCCGGGTGGGATCTACCTGGTCCGGACCGATGCCGACGGCCTCCAATTCCTCGGCCGCTACACCTGGCCTGGCACCCTGCGCTGACAGTGGGGGTCGGCGCCATCGCCGACCCCCTTGCCGCTACTCCTGCCGAAGCGCTTTCAACGGATCGGTGTTCGCCGCGCGGCGCGCCGGCACCCAGCTCGCCAACATCGCCACACTGGTCAGCACCACTGGCACGACGATGAACGTCAACACGTCGTTCTGCCCCCCGCCATAGAGCACGGATGCAAGCGCACGAGACACGGCGAAGGCGCCAGCCAACCCGATCATTCCGCCGATGAATACCAATCGGAAACCCTGCTTCATCACGAGCTGCACCACATCGCTGGCTGCGGCGCCAATCGCCATGCGAATGCCGATTTCACGCGTGCGCTGCGCCACGGAATACGCCATCACACCGTACATCCCGATGGCCGCAAGCACCAGACCGATGAGGCCGAACACGCCAAGCACCGCACCCGAGAGCCGCGCGGGGAGGAGCGAGATCCCGAGGTGGCGGTCCATCGTCTTCACGTTCGCCAGCGG
Source organism: Gemmatimonadota bacterium (assembly GCA_031127185.1). Taxonomy (GTDB): domain Bacteria; phylum Gemmatimonadota; class Gemmatimonadetes; order Gemmatimonadales; family Gemmatimonadaceae; genus Fen-1231. The sequence goes on from JARIET010000055.1 coordinate 2,767, forward strand.
GAGCGTCGCATCGAGCGAGGCGACGTCAGCCCGCAGTCCGGCGATGATCGTCTCTGGGTCGCGTTCCGTGCGCACATGCACGATGAGCCCCGAATTGAAACGTTGCGCCTGCGGGAAGTACATGAATGCCGTGATCGGCTCTCCGAGGCGCACGTACTTGCCCGTTGGCACCACGCCGATAATCGTGCGGTCCGCGCCACTCACTCTCACCGTGCTGCCAACGGCTTCTTTGCCGGCGAAGTACTTCTTCGCGAAGTGTTCATTGACGACCAGTACCTTGGCCGCCGCGCTGTCGTCGCGCGCCTCGATAGCTCGGCCTGCCAGCAGCCTGATCCCCATCGCGGTGAAGTAGTCCTCGGTCACGGCGTTGTACTGGACGTTCATGTTCTCATTGTCACCCGGTACATAGCCTGGCACCTCAACGCCGGTGTCACTTTCGCCAAGGCCAAGGGGCACCGACTGGGCGAACGCCACGCTCTTCACGCCCGGACGCGCGAGCAGCCTCGCCTTGAGGTCGCGATAGAACTGCTCTGTTCGCGGGCGCGGGTAGCCCTGCATGCCCGGGTCAAGCTCAGCCATCGCGAGATTGTCGCTCTGGAAACCCTTGTCCACCGCCGTCGCGGCGCCAAGGTTGCGAAGGAACAGCCCCGCGCAGACGAGCAGAACGATGGAGAGCGCCATCTGCGCCACGACGAGTCCACTCCGCACACGCGAACGTGACTCGCCGGCTGGCGCCTCACCCTTGAGCGCGGGAATCAGCGAGGGCCGCGTGGCTTGCACGGCTGGTGCAATGCCGAAGACGATTGCCGCCACCACCGCGGTGACCAGCGTGCCAACGAGCACCGTGGGTGAAAGTTCGAGCCCCGCACGGAAGTCCACATCAAAGGGCAGCGACACCTGGTTCACGAGGGCGATGGCCCACTGCGCAATGCCAAGTCCAACGACCGCCGATACCGCCGCGAACACCAGGCTCTCGACAAGCAGTTGCCGAACCAGCGCGCTGCGGCTCGCACCGAGGCTGAGGCGCACCGCCATTTCGCGGGCACGATCGCGGCCGCGCGCGAGGAAGAGGTTGGCGACGTTGAGACAGGCGATGAGCAACAGAATCGCGACAACAGCCATCACGACCGCCGAGAGCCCCACCTGTGCGCCCTTCAGCGAAGGGTGGATCCCTGCCTCAAGCTGCGAGTAGAGCTTGATCCCCGTGCGGTTGTAGTCGTCCGGGTAGGTGGAGCGGAGTTCAGTGAGCAGCGTCGCGACGCGAGTGTCGGCGGCCTCGATAGAGACATTGTCGCGGAGCCGCGCCACGATGTTGAAGGAATTGGATCCCCGGCGCTCCCATCGCGCCTCGCTCCCGGGTTCGATCTCCGCGAGCTGCGTGAGCGGCACCCAGAGCACCGGTGTGACCATTGGCATAGAACCACCGAACTCGGGCGCAGCAATGCCGACCACTTGATAGTTGTGGCCGTTGATGACGATCTCGCGGCCGACGATGCCGCTGTCCGCTCCAAAGAGTCCCTTCCACGCGGCGTGGCTGAGCACGGTCACGCGATGCGCGAGACGACCGGTATCCTCCTGCGGAACAAAGAACCGCCCCCTGAACGGCGTGGCCCCGAGCACGGAGAAGTATCCTGCCGAGGCAATGGCCCCCATCACGCGCCGCGGCTCGCCCCGCGCCGAGATATTCATCGGGTCGAAGTTCCATAGCGCCACGCCCGAGAAGACGTCGCCCGTGCGGTCGCGGATATCCTGGTAGTGCGGAATGGAGTTGGAGCCGTAGTCCATGCCGCCCGGGTATGTGCGATAGAGCTGCACGAGTGACTCAGGGTTCCGGACGCCGGGAATGGGCTTGAGCATCAGCGCCTCAACGGCCGAAAAGACGGCCGAATTGAGGCCGATCGCGAGCGCCAGGGTGGCGATCACGATCGTGGTAAAGAGCGGGCTTTTGGTGAGCTGCCGGCGCGCCAGCCTGAGGTCGTGAAGGATGGGGGTCATACCAAATAGGACGGACGTCGGCCCCCCGATGGTTTCAACTTCCGTTTGGCAACTCCGATCCCGTCGGCCGCCCCAACCCCGGCACGGTGCGGCCAAGAAAGGCCTCAAGCGGGTGGCCGCCGTCATCCATCCGGTGATCGTCCATCAAGTTGATGGCCCGGGCGTGCTTCAGCGCCGTCTCCACGGGCACACCGCGTTCCTGGATCAGGTAGGCAGCCCAGAGATGACTCGCGCGCCACGCAATGGTGCAGTGGAGCAACACTTTGCCGTCGGCGGCCTTCATGGCGTCAGCAAAGTCCTTCACCGCCTGGGGAGCGTACGGCAGATCCGGCGTGCCACGCATCGGGAGGTACACGTACTTCATTCCGAGGGACTTCACGAGCGCCGCTTCATCGAACTTCACGTCGCGGGTCATTTCCTGTGGTGAACGAAGATTCACAACGGTGGTGACCCCCTGCGCGCGCAGTTCGCGCAGCGCACGTTCCGTCGGTTGACCACCAATGAACAAGTCGTCACCGACATTCGAGAACTTCGCCTGGAATAACCCTTCAATCTCCAGCGCAACGGGTGCCGGCGGCACGACGGTGGCGTTGGGTCCTGCGACTTTTTGGGCGGCAGCGGGCATCGCTACGAGAGCAGCGATGAGGATAGCGACTCGGCGAGTCGGCACGGGTACCTCCTGGGTGCGGTGAACGTCACGCACTCAGACGGGCAATACCCTCAAAAGGATGTCTGGAGAATGCGCCCAGAGGGACTTGAACCCCCAACCCTTTGCTCCGAAGGCAAATGCTCTATCCAATTGAGCTATGGGCGCCGATCCCTGAATCTATCGGGCCGCAGCGGCCACCACATCGGCCCACGAGACGACCCCAGCGTGCGCGCCGGCCACGCGTTCCACCGCGATCCCCTTCGCCTGCACCATGGCCACGACTTCTCGGGCACCGGTCGGCGACATGCCCGGTCCGGGCTGAATCACGTCGGCCACAAAGAGCATGCGAAGCGAAGGCAAATAGGCGACGAGCATCCCTTCGACATGCGTGTTGGGCAACTCGTGGAACTCCACGCGGCTGTCACCCATGCCAATGGCCAGCGTATCAGTCGCGGCGCGAACGACGGGCACGCGGCTGACGCGCGAGAGCTGGTCCGGCGCCACGGTCTTGGTCGCCGCGCCAATGCCGCGTACGAATTCCACATTGCGGCGATGCGTGACCACCGGAATGTTGCTCGCAAGGTACTCGCGCACACCGCCGGAGTGATCCCAGTGGTGGTGTGTGTTCACCGCCGTGCGTACCGGTACTCCGGGAAAACGCGACGCGAGCGTATCGAGCACGGCGCGCGACCGCGCCGAACTCTGCGGCATCTCCACCACCAGCAGCCCTGCCCCCTGGCGCACAACCAACGAATGATGCGATCCGCCCTCGGCACGCCACACATTCGGACCCAACTCGGCGAGGGTCACCGCGATGGGTGCCGGCGTCGCCGGTCCACGTTGGGCACGCCGCGCGATGGAATCGGGAATGGCGAACAGCGCCTCGTCGAGCGCCGTGTTCGTGCTCGCCGCCGTGATCACGGTGTGCTGGACGAGTCGTCCACTCGCTTCGGAATCGATCTCGCGCGGCAACTTCACGCCGCCGGCGTCGGCCCAGCGGGTGTAGAGCGCCGTGTTACGGCGGTCGCCGAGCACACCGTCGTCGGTCACGCGTTCGGCGGCAACGAGCATTCCGTTGAGCCGGTCGAACCAGAGCGACAGCGTGTCGGGGCCGTTGGCATAGCGCACACCGTCCATGAGTTCGCCGCGCACGCGGCGCGGGGTCAATGCCGAGAGTGCGCGCGGATTGTCGAGCGCCGCAAGAATCATGCGGTCGGGCAGCAGCCGAATGTCCGTTGCTGCCGCAGCAACGGCGCCGGGAGCGTCTGGGGCCGCTACACCGTTGTTCTCCGTCATGCCGATCCCGCCGGCGATCACGCGGCGCTGCCGGGTGATGACTCCCGTCACGGCGCGGGACTCCTGGTTCGTCGCGCGACGCCCGCCGCGGTAGTCGGTCACTATGCGCCCAAACGAAAACGTCGCCCGCGCTGGCGACGCAGGCGTCTCTTCCTGACCAATGCCAAAGAGCGCGGCGTTGAACTCCACGCTCGTGTTGGTCAGCGCGCGCAGCGCCGGTTCGCCGCCCATCGCAGCAGCGGCACGCCGGACGAGCGCAAGCGGAGTCTGCGCGCTTGCAGAGGCTGATAGAAGGCCGACACCCAGCATGGCGGCGCGAATGCTGCGGCGATGTGTCATGGTATTTGCGGCGGGTTGAAGGAGTCAAACAAAAGGTGCGAACCTAACGGACACGCAGTCAACGCCACTCGGCCGCACCGAAGTGCGGCAGCGCAGACACCGGCCCGTGCCCACCATACACTGTCGTAGCACCAAGTTCGCCGAGCGTGCGCCAGCTCGCCCGAACCAGCGTAGCCGATTCCTCGGGAGCCATACTGGGATGCGTCAGGTCGCCGGTGAACACCTCACCACTGTCGAGCAGCAACGACACACTGTCATCCGAATGCCCCGGTGTGTGGACCAGCTGGCCCCCGAACCCGAGTGCCTTGAGGTAGGCGCGGCTCTCGGCAATGGGCAGAACAACATTGTCGTGGAGCGTGATCTCGGTGTAGCGGTCGGCCGATTTGGTCCACTGCGCCATCGCGGCGATGTGCGGCAGCTGTTCCGGCGTGACGATCAACCGCATGCCGCGTTTTTTCAGGTCCTGCGCCGCACCTGCGTGGTCAATGTGGTAATGCGTCGCAAGGCCGTGGGTGATTTCGGCGAGCGGTATGTCTTTCCGCTTCAGTTCGGCTTCCAGCGCGGCAAACATGCCGGGCCAGCCGAGATCGACGAGCAGGCGCGAGCGCCCCGCGCTCAGCACCCAGAAGTTCGTGGACCGGTAGCCGACGTTGACGATGGAAATGGGCGCGGACATCGCGCCTGAAGCCACCGCCATCTATGCCGCCGCGAGCTCCTTCAACGCCTTCACGAACGCGTCGAGTTCAGCTGTCGACGTATACACCTGCGGCGATACGCGCACCCCGTGCACACCGAACCCGTCGATGGCCACGGTGAAAATCTTGTACTTGTCCATCAGCGTCTTGGCGAGATCCGCCGGCTTCATCTTGGGGATGCCAACATTGGCGATGCCAGCCGAGCGCTTGGGATCCGTCGGCGTGTTGAGGATGAGCCCAGGCGTACCCCGCACGCGCGAGACCCAGTATTGCTGCACCCAACGCAGCCGCGCTTCCTTACGCGCCCCACCAATGGCCTCGTGGAAGGCAATCGCATTCTCGATACCAAGGTCGGTGTGCACCGGATGCGTGCCGGTGTGATTCAGTTTCATGATGTCGGTGTCCTTGACGCCGGCACTCGTGCCGAAGACGGGCCAGAGCGCGGCAATCCGATCCTGCTTCACGTAGAGCATGCCTGCGCCAAGTGGCGTCGACAGCCATTTGTGCAGCGACGCACCGTAGTAATCACAGTGCAGGTCATCGAGCTTGAACTCGAAGTGCCCGAAGGCATGCGCGCCATCCACCACTACCTGCACACCGCGTGCGTGCGCCATGTCGCAGATCTTGGCGACCGGAAGGATGTGCCCCGTGATATTCACCATGTGCGGGATCATCAGGAGCTTCGTCTTCGGTGTCAGCGCATTGGCATACACCTGCACCACTTCGTCGTCCGTCTTCGGGTCCAATGGAATGTCGATGAACCGGTTCACCATGCCGTAGCGCCGCGCCATCAGCTTGAACTGATCAATCATGGCGCCGTAGTCCTGGTTCGACATCACGGCCTCATCGCCAGGCTTCCAGTCGAATCCGGCGATCACCGTATCCAGTGACTCTGTCGTGTTCCGCGTGATGATCAACTCGGCCGGCGAGCAACCGCCCAATGCCGCGAGTTTTGTGCGCACGCGGAGCTTGTCGTCCACCCGCTTCGTGCGCATGTACATCGAACCCTGGACATTCACCGCCTTCACGTGGCCGACGAAGGCGTTGAGCACCTCTTCCGGCTGGAAGCAGTAGTAGCCGTTCTCGAGGTTGATGTAGTCAGGAGTCAGCTTGAACTTGGCACGCATTCCGGCCCAGAACTGTTCCTCTTGGGCGAGTTGTTCCACCGGCCAGCCGGCGTAGCGACCCAGCAACTCGGGGCCGAAGACCAGCGCGGCGGCACCGCCGCCCATGGCGCGGACGAATTCACGCTTGTTCATTGGAATCTCCTGTTACCGAATAATGCTCACCCTCCGCTCGGTGCGAACGGTGAGGCCTGCGCCCATCTCGACCTCAAGTTGCACAATGTAGGTGCCCGTGTCGAGCGTGGAGATGTCGAGCTCGAGGGCGCGCGGCGTGGTCGTGGAGCCGCGCACCGACTGGTCGTTCACCGTGACGCGCACGGGCGTTGCGTCCCGTGTGGGCGCGAGGGCGCCTGCCATCCGTCGGAGGATGCCCGGTTCGCCGGTCTCGCGGAGTACGACGACGGAGATTTTCATCTGCTCGCCATCGGGATCGGTGCCGTACGCTTCCCAGTAGACGCCGAGTTTGTCGCTGGCACGGAGGCGCTCACTGGTGAGCGCGAGTGGAGCCGCGGTCTCCGCAGAAGTCGGCACCGAACCGTTCGGCCGGAAGAGCAGCACGTCGGAGAGGATCACGCGCTGCGGCGCGCCGCGCAGCGGGCCGATGCCATACCGGGCCCGCGCAATCACCTTCGGCCCCGCCGCACCGACCTCCGCACTCATCAATAGCGGCCCCCAGGGCGCGCGCACCATCAAGGTACCGGTAGGCGCGGCCCCTTCACGTACCGCGCCGTGGTCACGGTAGCTACTGCGGTCCGAGAGCACGATGAGTCCGGCCGAAATTTTGGCGCCGCCGATCGCTTCATTCCCGCGTGCGTCATAGGCAAGCACGACCAGCGCGCTATCGCCACGCTTGAACACTGCCTGCTGGTGGTCAAGCGGCACGACCTTCTTTGCGTAGTCCGGCGCATAACGCGCAATCGCCGGCGCCTCCTGTGCACGCCACGGCGCAGAGTCGGTTTGCGTGGCATCGCCCAGCGCAAAGCCGGGAGGAATGAATCGAAACGCCGGGTTTGGCTCAAAGCTGATGACGTTGATACCGTCGTCCTGCCGCGGCTGCACCTTGATGCTCGGCAGCGACGGGAACGGCGTGCGCGCATCTGGAGCACCGCCCATGGGGCCCGGCAAACCGCGCGGACCGGTGATATCAGGCGGTCGTTCCCGCGGCGGAACGTTCGAGGGCACTTTAGTGCCCGGCGGCAGACTGCCGACCGGAGTGCCGCCGCGGCCGCGACCCTTGGGCACAAAAATCGAACCCGGCCCGCCCGGCGCGTTAGGCTGTCCGTCGCCTTCCCCCGCCTTCACAGTGCTCACCACAAAGGGCAGCACAAACCCGGCGCCCCAGCCCCGCGGCCAGCCAAACCGCAGCAGGCGGTCCACTTCGTCGGTGTCGAACTTGAACTGAAATGGCACCGCCGCGTCCGAGAGCAGCTGCACCATGGTCATTCGCGCGAGGTACTCCGTGCGCGAATCGTTCCCTTCCATAGAGTAGAGATTCCGCGCGAGCGCCCAGGTGCGCGCCTCGAAGGCCGCACGGTCGGCGTGGCCGCAGGGAATCGAGCGGTACTGCATCAGCGCCTGATCGTCCAACAGCGGAATGATGTTGGTCCAGGCGCAGCGCTGCTTGGCGTCCATCGCGGCGAGCGCCATATCATAGATGCGTTCCGCGCCGGCATAGTCGCCCAGCAAGTGCAGACTGAAGCCGACCAGCACTTCGCATCGCCAGCCGCCCCGACTTGCCGGCCCACATGCACGGGCTACATCGAGCGCTTCGCGGTTCTTACCCGCCTCGGTGAGATACCGCACCCGCTGCTCGGCGATCCACACACTCCCCGGCATCACCTTCGCCAGCGAGTCGAGTACCGAGAGCATGGCCAGGCGCCGCACAGTGACCTCGCCGCGCTCGGCCGGAATGTTCAGGTTGTCGTTGAGGAAATAGCAAAATCGACCGATCGGTTCTTCGCAGGTGCGCGGCAGCTGCGGCGCGAGCTTGGGCAGATTGACGTGACGGAACTTCTCGAACTCGTCCTGCTCCAGCCGCGCGCGGTCGATCGGCGACATCCGTGCGGGGGCGCTTGGGGCCGTGGCTGACGGCACGACGACAGGAGTGGTGTCCGTGCGGATGATCTGCGCCGCCGCCATCGCCGGTACGAGGGCGTGGGCGACGGCGACCAGTGCCGCAGCTGGGATCATGGACGGACAGCGCACGCGGGATACTACCCCCGAACGGGAAGGATGGCGATCCGCGACGCGGCCCGCGCTCCCGCCCGCCGTGGTCCCGGCGACCCGCCTCCGTCCGGCGGGCTGTAGATTCGTCCCGTCCCCCACGATCCGGAGCCGCTGCCGTGCCCGCTTATTTCGTTGCCGAAGTCGAAGTTCTTGATCCCGTCGCTTTTCAGGAGTACGCCAAAGGAGCGCCGGCGACGGTCGCCCAGTACGGCGGCACGTATATCGCCCGTGGCGGCGCGATCGAGATTCTCGAGGGCAGCTGGGCACCCAAGCGGCTGACCATCATCAAGTTCGAGAGCGTCGCGGCGGTGAAGGTGTGGTTTGATTCGCCCGAGTACCGGCCGTTCAAGGAGATCCGGAAGAAGAGCACTAAGGCCAACCTCCTTGTGACGGAGGGACTCGCATGAAGCGCGTCGTGATGAACTTCGCGGCAATCGCGCTGGCCAGTGGTGCCGCCGCACAGACCCGGCCAACGACGCCGACCACCCGACCAAACGTCCCGGCGCAACGCCCGGCCTTCGACGTACGCGACGCCACCATCGCGCAAATGCGGGCAGCGCTGGAGGCCGGGCAGGTCACCTCACGCGAACTCGTGCTGCTGCACCTCGCGCGGATTGCGCAGTACGAAGACGCAGTCAACGCCGTGATCTCCGTGAGCACAACGGCGCTGGAAGAAGCCGATGCACTCGACCGTGAACGCGCGGCAGGGCGTGTGCGTGGACCCATGCACGGTATTCCGGTGGCGCTCAAGGACAACATCCACACCACGAACATGCGCACCACGGGCGGCGCGCTCGCCTTCAAGGATCTCGTCCCGCCGTACGAAGCCACGCTGACCAAGAACATCAAGGACGCCGGCGGCATCATCATTGCCAAGACGGTGATGACCGAGCTCGCCAACTGGGTGGCTGGCAGTCCCACACCGATGCCCGGCAACTACAGTGCAGTGGGCGGCTTTGGAATGAATCCATATGATCCGCGCCCCGATCCGCGCCCGGGATTCAACGACGGGCGTCCGGTGATGGGGACCGGCGGTTCGAGTTCGGGCATCGGCACAGCGATGAGCTTCTGGGTCGCCAACGTCGGAACGGAAACGTCGG
>JARIET010000056.1 GCA_031127185.1 Gemmatimonadota bacterium
TGCCAACATGGCGGCCCACCCCGGTGGGAACTGCGAATACGTCCGCGAGCCGATGTCCACCACATGGAGGACTGAGAAGAACTCGCGGGCGCTGTTGGTTGGGGTGGAGAGCTGGCCGGTCGCATAGGTACGCGCCTGCAATACCTGGACGATCTCGTCGATCAATAGCGGGCGCGCGTCGAAGACGAACCACGCAATTGCGATGTATGCGCCAAGGCAACAGAGCGCCACGCTCGCGTCAGCCCCCGTTGGATGCGACACCATCCATGCGCGCAGTGCCTCTGGTCGCACCCACAGTATTCGCTCCACGCGTCGACCCGAAAGAAGGGCAAACACCGCGGCGACCCCCGCGCAGATGAGTGTGCCGTAGCCCCACTCAACCCATCGCTGCGCGTATCCCGGATCGGACAACCCGCCGGGAATCCACCCCGCAATCGGAAACAGGCCCAGCACCAGCAACACCACAGCCGCGCTGCACAACAGCACGCGCTCGGCGACCGGCCCGTGGGTGGCAGGAGCCGGCCTGATGCTCAAGGGGCGATCGACTCCGCGGGAACGCGCCGAGTTCGCGCGAGTTCAAGGACCAGGTTCTGCAGGTCCGACGGACTCACTCCGGGAATCATCGCGGCTTGAGCGAGTGTGACCGGCCGCCGCACTTCGAGTTTGTGCCTGGCTTCGGTGCTCAAGGATCGCATGTCGGCGAATCCGGTGTCGTGTGGGATCTGTACATCACCCAGCGACCGCAACCGTTCGGCCGCGTTGCGTTCGCGTACCATATATCCCGAATACTTGAGCTCGAGTTCCACGCTGATCACCGCGTCGCGATCATCGCCAAGGGGAACGGCGGCGGCGTCAAGAAGCGCGGCGAGCGAGACGCCGTTGCGCCGCGTCAACTCCACAATCCGCATGGCGTGCGGGATAGCCGTCGAACCCGCCGCTCGCAGCACGGGTTCTGACGCATCGGGATCAATGCTGGTCTCGCGAGCTGCCCGGGTGATACGATCTTCCGCGGATAGGCGTGCGTCCACGACGCACTGCTCCGCTTCGTCATAGAGGGCGAGTTCCATGGCGAGTGGAGCCAGGCGCCGAATCGCATTGTCCTGCCGCACGGTGAGACGGAATTCACTGCGAGAGGTGAACAGGCGATACGGTTCGTCTACACCGCGCGTGACCAGGTCGTCCACAAGCACGCCGATGTACGAGTTCTCGCGGCCGAAAACGACCGGATCGAGTTCCGCAACCCGCCGCCCTGCGTTGATTCCTGCAACGACACCCTGTGCTGCGGCTTCTTCATAGCCGGTGGTTCCGTTCACCTGGCCGGCGAAAAAGAGTCCGGGAATCCGGCGTGATTCGAGTGACGGATACAGACCGGTCGGATCGTAGTAGTCATACTCAATCGCATATCCCGGCCGCGTCATTTCCACCTGCTCGAGGCCCGGCACGGTCCGCAGCATGGTCACCTGGACGTCGGGCGGCAACGAGGTGGAGAGACCGTTGACGTACATCTCGGTGGTGCTCAGCCCCTCGGGCTCGAGGAACACCTGATGGCGGGCGGCGTCGGGAAAACGCAGCACCTTGTCTTCGATTGACGGACAGTATCGCGGACCGCGTGCGCCAATGACTCCGCCGTACATCGCCGAGCGGGTAAGGTTGTCAGCGACAACCTGTTTCGTGGCGTCACTGCTCCATCCCAGCCAGCACGGTTCCTGTGGGAGTGGGTCCACACGTGAGCCAAACCGGGACCACTGAAAATCGAAAGCGTCGCGCTCACTGTCCTGCCGGGTGAGCAGCTCCCGGTTGATGGTTCGGCCGTCGATACGCGGAGGTGTACCCGTCTTGAAGCGCGCCGTGGTGAACCCGCGTTCCTGGAGCTGTTGTGCGAGTTCTGTGGAAGGAGGTTCTCCCGCACGTCCGCCAGGCGAGCAAATCTCCGTGCCGATATAGATCTGACCGCGAAGGAATGTGCCGGTCGCAACAACAACCGCTCGGGCGCTGAAGATCGCGCCATCGAGCGTACGAACCCCGACCACCGCGCCATCCGGGCCGAACACCAGCGCTCCAACGGTCGCACTGACGAGAGTGATTCCCTCGATATCCGCGAGGAGGTCCTGAACCGACTGCCGGTACAGCGCTCGGTCACATTGCGCCCGCGGCGCCCAGACCGCCGGTCCCTTTCCGCGGTTCAGCATCCGGAACTGAATTGCCGCGCGGTCGGTTGCGCGCCCCATGATGCCGCCCAACGCATCGACTTCACGTGCGACAGTGCCCTTCGCGATTCCGCCGATCGCCGGATTGCAAGACATGGTACCAATCGTCTGGACGCTACTCGAGATGAGTCCGACACGTGACGCGCCGGCCCTGAGGGCGGCCACGGCGGATTCCACGCCGGCGTGCCCGCCACCAATGACGATCACATCGAATGTCCTGCTTGCCACAGTCATCGCATTACCCGTATCGTGCCGATATGCCAATCCCACTGATGAACAGCGCGCCGACCCTGCTGGTCCGGCGTGACGCCTTCGAACGTGCCGGACTCTCCCGTGCGTCCATTGATCGCGCCCTCACGCTCACGGACGAAGAGTTCCGCGTGGAGCGCGATCTTGTGGCGATCGGGCCCATTTATTCCGACGACGGCCTCACAGCGCTCGTGCAGGCGTTCGAGGAAGCGGGACTCGTGTTCTATGAAGACTTCTTTGAACTGAGTGGGAACTGGCCCGACTGGCTTTCGCTGCTTGCTGCGTCTCGCGCCGGCTGAACGTGTGATCGCCCAAACGGCGAAGCAGTGCTTCACTTGTTGAGGTGCTTCCGGAGGAAGGCAATGGTCTTGGGCCACGCGTCCTTCGCCGCCGCCAGGTTTGCCAGACCTGCGTCTGCGTTGTTTCCCGTGGCGGGATCGTCCTGTGCCCGCAGGAACCCGTGGATGGCGCCCTCATAGTTTGTTCCGGAATACTCTTTTCGCATTGCCTTCATGGCCGAATCAATGGCAGGCATCATGGCGCCGATTCGCGCATCACGAGACCCATTGAGAAGCATGACCGGGACGTTGATCTTGGCGAGCGAATCGAATGCAACGGTTGCGGGGATTGCGGGAGTTGTCGCCGTCGCCGCTGTTCCCGGATTCGTGTACGGAGCGCCGTAGAACGCGACTCCGCCGGAGAATCCCTGCACTCCACCGTGGACCGCATGGCCAAACACGGCGGTACCGCCCCAGCAATACCCGATCACCGCATACCGCTGCTCGGCTGATGGGAGTGTCATGGCGTAGTTGGCCGCCGCGACGATGGCGCGGTTCTTCTCTGCGGCATCGACACCGCGAATCAATCCACTCGCAATATTGCCCGACAGCTCTTCTGTGCTCGGTCCACCGCGGGCGCGCGATACGAAGTCGGGAGCAATCGCAATGAACCCGTCGGCCGCAACCTGATCGGCTACCGAGCGCACCCACGACGACAACCCAAAGATCTCATGGATGACGACCACAACCGCAGCCTTCTCGCGGCGAACCGGGTAGACGACCCAGGCCATCAAGGAGTCGGCGGACCCGGGAGTCCACGCAATCTTGACCCACTCACCGTGGCGCGGACTCGCCGCCAGCCGAGCTGCGGCAGTCGCAGCGCTGGCTGGAATTCCCTGCACGCCTTGAGCGGACGGACCCGTGCGCGGCGCGACCGAATTGAGGCGAAGATCGGCGCTCTGCATGTGCGAGACGTGATCGTCTGCCGCAGGTGTGCGAGCTGGCTTCCATTGCTGCACGGTACATGCGGAGAGAAGCGTGGCGGCCGCCACACCAACGACGCGAAGGTTCATCTGGGGGCCCGGAGCTGGAGACGCCTCAAGCTACGTCTCAGTCCTAGGGCAGGCGAGTCCGTATCGCGGTTTCGTAGCCGGACCTCGACAGCACGCGGTAGGAGAGGCTTTCCAGGGCTACCACCTCACTCTGTTCGCGAATCTGAGCAAACTCGCCGACCCCGCGGACGCTGGTGACAAGGTTCACTGCGGCGCCGCCGACGCGCAACGCAACGCACGGCACCGCGCGAATCAGCGCCGCGTCAAAGGCGAACTCGGGCCGAACTGCGACTCCGCGGGGCACAGCGCCCACGGCGGTCAGGACCTGTGACACAGAGCGGGCGAACCGGGGGTCGAGGTCAACCGCGAGGTCAACAGATTCCGCCCGCAGGATCTGGCCGTGAAACACGCCCGCCAGCTGGCCAACAAACACGAACGGAACTCCGGCTTCAGTCAGCGCAGAAGACAGCTGCACCGGCGCAATGACCGAGGCAACTGAGGGGTCAATCGAGTGGATTGAGGCAAATGCCGCTTGAAGGCGGAGTGCAGCGTCGGCCATAGGCGGCGTGTTTGTGCTAGTTCCACCTCGCAGGTTCCCCTCGCTCGGCGCTCGCTGCCGACGGGGTCGACCACGGGGCCTCGGGGTGGCCAGATGCATTGCAGCAGCAATCGCCAGGGCAGCGCCATCGCGAAATCGGCCGAGCTCAACGGAGACAGCCACTGTATCATCAGCGGTCGCTCGCAAACGAACACGCGTCGCGGCCCGCTCCGGACCAAGGAGTGCGTCAGCAGCTTTCACCGCATCAGCAAGAGGAACGCCAACACCCGAGCCGAGGTGATGGGCCAGACGCCACCAGACGGCGTCATCAAAAGTGCGCCCGAGAGGGCGCCCGACCCGCGACGACGAGTTGTAGAGCCACTTGATGTCGCAGCCAACAGCAATCGATAGTGCCAGGTCGGAAAGCAAACGACACTCACAATGAAGGCGGCTTATACTTTATGCCACTTTTACAAAGCATACAATACACAAACAACATATTTTTTCAAGAATGTTTATAACTGTGACATACATTCCGATACTTTAGGTACATTATCAGGACACTATAGCGCCATTATAGGACCTTAGTGTGAGGTTGATGAACTTTAGCAAAAAATTCAACGACTCGAGCCTCCATATAGTACGTCGCCGGCCACAGTGACCCCTCAACCCACCCAACATGGCCCCCACGCTCCGAAAAATCACACACGATCGATGGGTTGGAGGCCGCAATCCGGCCGGCGTCGCGCAGCACGTCGGGCGGAACGAAGGGATCGTCAAACGCACTGAACAGAAGCGTCGGAACTTGAATACCCGACAGATAATGAATTGAGCTTGATCGTTCGTAGTAGTCAGCCGCGTCTAGAAACCCATGAAGGGGAGCAGTAGCAGCATCGTCGAACTCCCAAAAGGTTGTCGCGGCGCGAATTCGGTGATCATCCATCCGCCCCGGAAACTGCCTGGCCTTTGCCAGGGCCTTTGTCTTCAGGGTCTGCAGGAAGTGCGCGGCGTAAAGCCTTGAGAATCCAAGCTCGAGATACCGCGACCCTCTCGCCAAATCAAATGGCACACTAACGGCCGCGGCGCCAGTCACCATCGTCGTAGCCTGGGACCGCTCACCGAGCCACTTGAGCAACACGTTGCCGCCGAGCGACACGCCGCAGATGAAGAGAGGGCTCAGCGGTGACTCCGCGTGTAGTCGCCGGACAATGAAATCAAGATCCGTGGTTTCGCCCGAGTGGTACAGCCGTGGCGCCGAGTTGAGCTGGCCGTCACAACTTCGAAAGAGCATCAAGGTGCCTGTCCACCCACGTGCTTGCGCCTGCGCCAACAGCCCATGTGCGTACTTCGCACCAATTGTTCCCTCGAGCCCGTGAAGTATCAGGATCTGCTGAACGGATGCCGCGGGCCTTCCCATCCGCGCGAGAGTGAGGTGGTCACCATCCGGCGTCTCGACGCATTCCACCCGGTCGTGCATGCGCTTCTGGCGCCGCGCCTTCTTTCCCCATATGGTCGGTAAATGCGGCCCAGGAAGGAGCCAGCTCGGCTCAAACGGTCTCACGAGATCCCACGAGTTGTCCGTGTAAGGGGCAAAGTTCGACAACGCGGCGTGTGACAGCTTACGCGGCCCACCTGCGGGATAGTAGTATGCCGCCGAGTACTTTGTAGTGCGGTTTGTCGGGACACTGGAGCCCAGGCGTGGAAGTGCAAGTCTTCGGCACACAAAAGAATCAGGACACGCGCAAGGCCCTGCGGTTCTTCAGCGAACGCCGAATCCGCGTGCACTTTGTCGATCTCAAGGAACGCGCGGCGAGTCGCGGCGAGTTGACGCGATTCGTGCAGAAATTCGGAGTGGGCGCACTGATTGACAAAGACTCCGCTCGCTACCGCGACCTCGGCCTTGGTGTCGTCCGGTATTCAGATGAACGCTGGCTTGATTGTCTCTGCGACGAACCGCTCGTGTTGCGTCAACCACTGACGCGCTTTGGCGCGAAACTGACGATCGGCTACGCAGACGCGGACTGGAAGGCGTGGATTGAAGCGGAGCGAAAGGCGTGATCTACATCTGGACGGGATTCCTCCTCTTCATCTTCGCGGTGCTCGCGCTCGATCTGGGCGTGTTCAACCGAAAGGACCACGTGCCAACGACGCGCGAAGCCCTCGGCTTCACGGCGGCAACCGTTGTCCTCGCACTGGCCTTTGCGGCGCTGGTCATCGTGGCATACGACCAGCATTGGCAAGGACTCGGGTTAGCGCTCGACGCAGTGGATGGCCAACTCAACACCGGGCAAAGTGCTGCGATCAAGTTTGTCACGGGCTATCTGGTGGAACTCAGCTTGTCGATGGACAACGTGTTCGTCATTGCGCTGATTTTCGGCCACCTCAAGGTGCCGGCCAAGCTGCAGCACCGCGTGTTGTTCTGGGGAATCCTCGGCGCCTTGGCGATGCGAGGAGCAATGATTGCCGGCGGAGCTGCGCTCGTGTCGCGTTACCACTGGGTGATGTATGTGTTCGGTGGATTCCTCGTCCTGACGGCCGTGAAGATGCTGTTTGCCAAGAAACAGGAGGAGTCGCCAGAAGAGCAGTGGATCGTGCGCTGGCTCAATCGGCACTTTCGCGTGACGAAGGAGTTTCATGCACAGCACTTCATGATCATCCGCGATGGAAAGCGCTATCTCACACCGCTTGCCGTCGCCCTGGTGCTCGTGGAGTCGACCGACGTGTTGTTCGCCGTCGACTCGATTCCGGCGATCTTTTCCATCACCGCCGATCCATTCCTGGTATTCACGTCCAACGTCTTCGCCATTCTTTGCCTTCGGTCGCTCTACTTCGGACTGGCGGGGATGTTGCAGAAGTTCCGGTACCTTGGCGTTTCGTTGGCGATCATCCTGGGCATCGTCGGCTTGAAGATGTTGTTCTCTAGCTTCGTCAAGCAGCTTCTTGGCGATGCGGCCAATGTGACGATGCTCGCGATAGTGCTCGGCGTGCTGGTGGGCGGTGCAGTGCTGAGTGCGGTCGCCGAGCAGCGAGGCCGAAAGAACAAGGCCTGATGACTCAGCGCCGGGCGGCCGTTGCCCGAATCCGCACCGTGCGTTCCAATTCGTCTGCACTCTGAAGGACTTTCTGCCGAAGATCGGCGGGAAGGTCGGGGTGCGCGGCGAGCCAGGTCGTCACAATCGATAACGCAGACGCGCTGGTCTGCCCGCCAAGAAAAGCGCCAAGCCAGGAGCCAAGGAAGAAAATCCGGCGGTTCTGCTGGATGTAGGGCAGGGAGTCGAGCGCTGCGCGCAAGAACGGCCTTGTCATCTCCTGGTGCTCAACCGCATTGAACGCACCGAGTGAGCCTGTGGCCCAGTCTTCGTTCAACGCACGATCACCGAAGTACCTGGCGAAATACTCGGCCTTCGCCGCGGGCGTTGCGCGTGCAGCTCCCGCAGTGAACGCACGCCGTCGCCCGTCCGCGGTTGTGTCGCGGCCGACCTGAGCGGACAGAGCTGCCTCTGCTCGCACATCGCCGATGATCGTCAGGCGATCAACAATTGCCCAGCGCGTGGGATCGCGCATCGGTTCACCGGCGACAGAGTCCGCGCGGAGCAGTTCAACAAGTCGGTTTCGCCCGGCCTCGGTGCCAGCGATGCCAATGAACGCATCGAGGAACGCGCGTCGAACACCGAACGACCGCGACGCATCCCCCTGGCCACCCCAGAACACGGCTTCCGCCTCGGCACGCAAGCCAGAGGAAAAAGCGGTGGTAAGATAGGCCCGCATTGTGCGGTCGAGTCGGCCGGTGAGCAGAGGAAGAATCTGCTCGTCCGATTCACGGGGCAGCTCGCGCAGTACAAGGCGCGCAAAGCGTTCCGGAGGCATGCGTGCCTCACGAACCTGATCCCACAGCGCTCCCCAGAGCATGCTACGCAGCAACGGATCGGTCACCGACTGCAAGGCTCCGTTCTCGAGCGCGAGGACACTGGTTGAGTCGAGCAGCGAGAGGAAGTAACCGAAATCGTCAGCGTTCGGATACACGAAGAGTGGCGCTGGTTTGCCGCGCGCTTCGCGAACGTCGGTGTTTACGCCGGACAGATCCACATCCAGTCGTTCCGTTCGGCCGCCAGAATAGGCGAGCAACACACGCGTGCGCATCGGCCACGCAGCGGTTCCCGACACCGCGGGCTGCGCCGCGCGCTGCCGCAGCGCGAGCTGGGCTATGCGGCCGTCGCGAACTGTCAGAATCGGTTCCAGCACCGGCATGCCGGGCCGCAGCATGAATTGTTCGCCAAACTCCTGTAACGGTCGTCCCGCAGCCTGGCCGATCGCATTGAGAAGGTCGGACCAGGTCGCGTTTCCGTAGGCGTGTGTCGCGAGAAACGCGCGCACGCCGCCCTTAAATGCGGGTTCGCCGACCAGATGATTCAGTTGCTTGAGCACGCTGGGGGCCTTGTTGTATACGATGGCGCCGTATGCGCTCTTGGCCTGGTCGAGATTGCCAAGCTGCTGCCAGAGTGGAGTCGTCCCCGCGGTCTGATCCACGCCATAGGCGGCAGGTTTGTTTGACTGATAGAAGGATTTCCACGCATCGCTCGTTGGCTCGAGCTCGGCCAGCGCCTTTGCGCCGATATAGGTCGCGAATCCTTCCTTGAGCCACAGGTCATCGAACCACTTCATGGTCACGAGATCGCCAAACCACTGGTGCGCGGTCTCGTGCAGGATGGTGGAGAACCGTCCGACGCGGCGGGTCAGTGTGGGCCGATCACGGAAGATGAATCGGTCCTCGTTGTACATCACCAGCCCGGGATGCTCCATTCCGCCAAACGGGAAGGCCGGCGCCAGCATCATGTCAAACTTCTCAAAGGGATAGGCGCGGCCGAAGTACGCTTCCATCCATTCGAGCGCACGGTGCGACAGCGAAAGCAGGGTGTCGGCGTCGACCTCGCGCGCGCGCGATCGCCGTGAGTACAGCCCAATGGTGCGCCCGTTGACCGTGCTTGCACGGCGTTCCCACGGTCCGGCCGCAAACGCTATGAGATATGTGCTCAGCGGTTGCGTCTCCGCGAAGGTGCTGCGGACGACGCCGGCCGTGGTATCGGCGCGCACGAGTGAACCATTCCCAAGGACCGTCCACTCTGCCGGCGCCATGAGAGACAGTGTGACGCGGGCCTTCAAGTCCGGCTGATCGAAAGATGGAAAAAGTTGATTGGCATCAGCCGGAACGAGCAGCGTATAGAGATAGGTGCTGCCGTCAACTGCATCGCGCGTCCGAATGATGCTCGCACCGCTGGGCGCGATTTCGGACACGAACCGCACAGTTACACGGTTGACTCCGCCCACCAACTCCGATGCACTGATGCGCAGATGGTGACCGTTGAACTGCGGCTGCGAAACCGGCGTGCCATTGACTGCGACGGAGACGATGCGGCGGCCGCGGTAGTCCAGTACAACATCGCCTGACGCTGTGCGGGTGAAGCGGACTTCCACACTTCCTGGTGCGCTATCGGGCGCGGTGACATCGAGCGTCAACGCGTAGCGAACGTCTGAAATGGTGGCCGAACGATGCCGGGCGAGCTCCAGCGACACGCCGCGCCCGTCTCGAGGAACTCCACTGGCCGTTTGCGGTTGTGCCGGGAGTGTGGCAACGACTCCCGATGCCAGCATGCCGGCGACAGCGGCCCTGCGCAGATGCGAGTCCAGTGCTCTGGACACGGCCGTCACTGAGGGGATGGGATTGTGAGGCACGGTTCGAAGATAGTGCACGCCGTAATCGTTTGGCCGCCCTGTCGGCGCTGCTTTTGCGGTGCGAGATTCTTTGCTCCGCCCGAACCAAAGGACTCCGCCATGCTCTCCCGTCGCACATTCATAGCTCGCTCATCGGCTGGAATCGCCGGTGCCGCAATTGTGACTTCAATCCCTGAAGACGCGCGAGCCCAACAAGCGACCGCCCTTCCGCCGGCCATCCGGGCCCTGACCTCAATGAGATCGCAAGCGACGCCCATTTCGATCGACGAGCGCCGGGCGCGTCTTGAGAAGGCGCGTCGACTGATGCGGTCCAATGGCATCGATGCGCTGATGCTCACAGGCGGCACTTCTATGGAATACTTCACTGGGATTCGATGGGGTCTTTCCGAGCGACTTCTCGCCACCATTGTGCCTGCAAGCGGATCAGCATTTCTGGTCACGCCGAAGTTCGAAGAAGAACGAGCAATGGAACAGGCGCATCAAGGGCCGCTCGGGGCCGACGCGACGGTGTTGGCATGGGAAGAGGACGAGGATCCCTACGCCCTGATCGCCAAGGGGTTGCGTGACCGTGGCCTGACAACCGCCACCATAGGGGCGGAGGAGACGGTCCGCTTTGTCTTTGCAAACGGTGCCGCGCAGATACCGGCGGTTCGAGTCGTGAGCGGGACGCCGGTGACTGCGGGGTGCAGGACTATCAAGGACGCACACGAGATTGCGCTGATGCGCCTCGCAAGTGCCGTTACCCTAAAGGCTTACGAGGCAGCGTGGAAGTCATTACGAGACGGAATGACCCAGGGAGATTTCGGCAGGCTGGTTCAGCAGGCACACCAGCAGCTCGGGTTCGATGGCTCAGCTGGCGTGCAGGTTGGTAAGTACTCCGCGCTGCCGCATGGGTCGGCGACCCCTCAGGTGATTCGAGAAGGGAGCATCCTGTTGATTGACGGCGGATGCAAGGTTGAAGGGTACAGTTCCGACATTTCTCGCACCTTTGTGTTGGGCAAACCCAGCCAAAGAATGAAGGATGTGTTCGAAGTGGAGCTTGCTGCACAGACAGCCGCTCTGCGGGCCGCGCGCCCTGGGCTTCCTTGCGAGGCGGTTGACGCGGCGGCGAGAAAGGTGATTACAGATGCCGGCTTTGGCCCGGATTATAAGTTCTTCACACACCGGGTTGGCCACGGTATGGGGATGGACGGGCACGAATGGCCGTACCTTGTGCGCGGAAACAAACTGCCGTTGGCTCCCGGCATGGTCTTCAGCGATGAACCGGGGATCTACCTTCGCGACGAGTTCGGCGTGCGGCTAGAAGACGACATGGTTATCACAGATGCTGGCGCTGAGCTGTTTACTAAGCAATCTTCAAGCCTAGAGACCCCATTTTCGGCGTAGCCCCAAGTTCTGTAACGCGATGAACGATGTCACAATCATGCGTATAATCTTATATTTAACAACAGGTTTCACGTTTCACAAATGAAACAAACTGCTCTAAGACCGTCTGACATTGTTACGGCGCTCGAAATCGCAGTCAGTCCAGGATCTACACTCGCTGAGCTTGCGCTAGGCTCTGCCAAAAGCATCGGTGAAACCCACAACGCCGTTCGTCGGCTGGAGAAATCAGGCCTACTCTTGGCTGATCGGCGGATAGCTGCAGTCGACCCCGTACTTCAGTTCATCCGCTGGGGCGTGCCGTACGCCTTCCCCGCAATGCTCGGCGGGCCTGCCATCGGTTACCCGACGGCCGTTATTCGAGCCGACCCCCGCGTGGCCAACAGTGCACCCAGTGCGAGCAGCGACGCTCCCGACGAAGCCGAGTACGTCTGGCCCTGGGCTGACGGGTCGGTTGGTGGGACCGCCCTGACACCGTTGTTCCCGGCTGCGGTGCGACTGGTGGACCGCAACCCGCGACTTGCGTCCATGCTCTCGCACATCGACCTCGTGCGGGTGGGGAGCGCCAGAGAACGCGACGCAGCAATCGACGCACTTGCACAAGCACTCCGGGCGGCAGCGTCGTGACCACACTGCGGGAGGACGT
>JARIET010000057.1 GCA_031127185.1 Gemmatimonadota bacterium
GGTGATTTCGGTCTGCATCGCCACCACACGGTCCTTCACTTCCTTCCAGAGCGATTTGGGGATGTACACGCGGCTCGCCGCCGAGCACTTCTGCCCTTGGTATTCCCAGCCGCCGCGCACGATGGCGACCGCCACGGCAGCGGGGTCGGCAGACGGGTGTGCCACGATGAAATCCTTGCCGCCCGTCTCGCCGACAAGACGCGGATAGGACTTGTACTTGCTCATGTTCCGGCCGACCGTCTCCCACATGGACTGGAACACTGTAGAGCTGCCGGTGAAGTGGATGCCCCCGAAATCGTGGTGCGAAAGCATCTGTTCGGTGATCTGCACGGGATCGCCGGGGAGGAAGTTGATCACCCCATCCGGCATTCCGGCCTGGCGCAGGAGCTGCATCGTATGCCACGCCGACAGGATGGCCGTGTTCGATGGCTTCCAGATGACGGTACAGCCCATCAGGGCCGCTGATGTCGGCAGGTTGCCGCCGATAGCAGTGAAGTTGAACGGGCTCACTGCGTAGACGAACCCTTCGAGTCCGCGATAGTCGATCGCGTTGGTCATGCCCGGTGCATTGACCGGCTGGTCGGCCATGATCTCGCCGGCGAACTGCACGTTGAAGCGGAAGAAGTCGATCATTTCGCAGGTCGCGTCGATCTCGGCCTGGAAGACGGTTTTTGACTGTCCCAGCATCGTGGCTGCAGCGAGTGTGCTGCGCTGTGTGGTGGCCAGCAGTTCCGCCGCGCGGAGGAGCACAGCGGCGCGGTCTTCCCAACGGGCGTTCGCCCAGTCCTTGCGCGCGCGATTGGCGGCGGCAATGGCGGCCGTGATGTCCTTGGCCCGCGCTTTGTGCCACGTAGCGGTGACGTGTTTGTGCTTGTGCGGGGAGACCGCCCTGGCGGTGTCACCTGTGCGGATTTCGTGTCCGCCGATCACGAGGGGAATGTCTGGGCGCTCCTTTTCCATCGCGGCGAGGCGGGCCTTGAGTTCGGCGCGCTCGGGAGAGCCCGGGGCATAGCTCTTGATCGGCTCGTTGATCGCGGGGAGCCGGCGAATGGCGTTGAACGGTGTGGACATTGCGCGAAACCTGATTGGGGGCGGTGAAATCTACTAAACTCACGGCAATGCGATTCCTG
Organism: Gemmatimonadota bacterium; assembly: GCA_031127185.1. Taxonomy (GTDB): domain Bacteria; phylum Gemmatimonadota; class Gemmatimonadetes; order Gemmatimonadales; family Gemmatimonadaceae; genus Fen-1231. The sequence goes on from JARIET010000057.1 coordinate 1,131, forward strand.
TCACGCGCGACGGTGGCGACGGCGTGTGCGGCGTGCATGGCCTGCGGCGCCGATGCACCGATCCGCTGGGACCCCGAAGTGCGGGGTCGGGGTGCCATGGTTCCCGGCGCTCGCATGGTGCTCACTGAGGCGGGCATTCCGGCGGTTCAGGTCGCGTTCGAACCATTTCGGTGGCCGGATGACTCGCTCACCTGCGCCTCGACGCGCGTCGCGGTGCCGGCGGGCGGCGGAGCCCAGGCGGCGGTGTGGTGGCGAGCGTCGTCGCATGCCGGTGGGGCCTCGCCGGGGCCGGACACCCTCTTCGTGGCCCGCACATCAGACGGAATGATCTGGGAGCCACCCGTGCGCGTGGCGGGTGCCGCTGTTCGTGGCTGCCGGTCAGCCCCGGCTGCGCTGGCCGTGGATTCGGCGACTGGCAGCGTGCATATCGGTTTTCACGGTCTCGTTGCGGGGCAGGTGGGGGTTGGTGTGGCGCGCCTTGATCCGGGGGCCGTTGCGATATCCGGTGTGGCGCTGGTCGCGCCCGATCATCTGCGTCGGCTGGTGGCGATTGCCGTACGGGGCGATACGGTTGCGGTGGCGCACGAGGCGTCGGGCCCGGACGGAGTCACGGTACGGCTCGCGATTTCCGGGCGCAAGTCGCAACTTCCAGTGGATTGTGGAAGCCCAACCGGCGGGTCGGCGCGGGGGTTCGCGCCGGTTGTTGCCCTTGCGAGCGGTCGAGTGGCTGTTGGGTGGAATGAAGCGCGTCGCGGCGACCGAATGCCCGCGGCCGTAGCACGCGTGGGCGATATCAGGAGAGCCTGTGAACCTTCCCGTAGAGAGTAGGCAACCGATGAACGTCATCATTGCTGATGACGATCCCACGATGCTCGCCATCCTCGGCGCCGTCGTGAAGGAGGGAGGGCATTCGGTTGTTGCGGCCGTAAAGGACGGCGAGGCCGCCTGGGCCGCGTTCCAGAAGCAGGAAGTGCCGCTGATCATCCTCGACTGGGAAATGCCCAAGCTCGACGGGCTCGGCCTCTGTCGGCGGATTCGTGAGTCGGTGAACAGCGATCCGTTCATCCTGATTGTCACGGGCCGCAAGACGCGCGACGATCTGCTCAAGGCGCTCGACGCCGGTGCCGATGACTACCTGTCCAAGCCCGTGACGCCCGATGAATTCGCGGCGAGGCTGCGGATCGTCGAGCGGCGGATTCAAATCACCGGCGCACGGCGGCAGGCCGAGCTCGAACTGCGCCGCTCGCGCTACCTGGCGGGCATCGGCGAGACGTCGCTCGCGCTGCAGCACGAAATCAACAACCCGCTCGCCGCCATGCTGTCGCACGCATCGTTGCTCGAGGCGGGTATGGTGGACGATTCGGAGAAGGACGAAGCGCTCGCCACCATCGTGCAGCAGGCCCGGCGGATCGGCGAGGTGGTGAAGCGGCTCCGCCAGATCGAGCAGCCGCGTTCGGTGGAGTACCTCGGGAACGCCCGTATGCTCGATATCGGACCCTCACAGGGCGACAAAGCGAAATGACGGGGTACGCCGCGTGGCGATGACGCGCATCATCGGCGCGCACACGCCCGACGCCGGTGGAATCGTGATGGCTGTGCGGCGTGCTGCTGCGGCACAGATGGATGCGCTGCAGTGTTTCACGGCGCCGCCCACCTACTACAACGAAAAAGTCCGGTCCAAGCCCGATCGGGTGGCCGCGTTTCGCGAGGCACTTGGCATTGCCGGCATCGCCTCGCGGAACGTGCTGGTACACGGCGCGTACGTACTGAACACGGCATCGGCAGAGCCGGAGAAGGCGGCTCGTGCGGCTGCGGGGCTCGCGCGGGAACTGGAACGATCCACCGCGTATGGCGTGGGTGCCTGTTGTTTTCACCCGGGTTCGGCAGGTGACTCAGACCCGGAAGAAGCGTGTGACCGAGTCGGTGATGCGATTCGGCACGCGTTGGAGTCGGTGCCGGAAACCGAAGCGGGCACGCGGGTGCTGATCGAAAACACGGCGGGTGCGGGTCGCACGATGGGCCGCTCGCCCGAGGAGATCGCGCGCATGCTCACCCGGGTGCCAGCCGAGCTGCGGCGCCGCACGGGCTACGGGCTCGACACCTGCCACCTGTTTGCGAGTGGTCAGGACATTGCCACATCGGCCGAAACGCAGCGGGCCGTGCTCGATCGCTACGAATCCGTCATTGGTGAGCGACCCGGGTTCATCCATTGCAACGACAGCCAGCACCCGTTCGGATCCAACAAGGATCGGCACGCCCTGATCGGCGAGGGCGCGATCGGTGCCGAACCATTTCGCTGGCTGCTCGCAGACCCGCGCTCAGAGGGGATTCCGTTGATTCTCGAGACGCCGCAGGAGCGAAAAGAGGTGGCCGAAGAGGACGCCACGGCTGACCCCTGGGACGAGAAAATGGTGATCCTTTTACGTTCCTTCCTCTAGAAAACCGGGCCGGGGCGCCATTCTCCAGAGTGGAGCGCCCTATTGCGCTCTCGCAGAGTCGTTATACTTTCGAGCAGTTCCCAGAGGGAAACCGGGTTCCTTCAACCAAATCATTTCAGGAGAAAGTTCCATGGCCGCCAAGAAGAAAGCGAAGCGGAAGCCCAACGCGGCTTTCATGAAGCCTGTGACGCCGTCGGCGACGCTCGCTGCCATTGTGGGTGAGAAGCCGCTGCCGCGCACGGAGCTGACCAAGAAGCTCTGGCAGTACATCAAGAAGCACGGCCTGCAGGACAAGAAGAACAAGCGCATGATCAATGCCGACGACAAGCTCAAGCCGATCTTCAAGACCGGCCAGGTGTCGATGTTCAAGATGACGGCGCTCGTCAGCAAGCACGTCAAGTAGTTTTCCCAGCACCGTGAAGGGGGCGCGTCCACACGGGCGCGTCCCCTTTCTGCATCACGGTGTACCACACCAGTGGCGTCGATTGCCACCCACGCACAGGACCGCATTCCAGTGGCCAGCAAGAAGTCGGCAGGAAAGGGTGAAACCGGGAAGGGCAGTGTTGCCGCCATGCGCGCCGGGAAGGGTGGCGGCGGCGGGACTTCGCGTACCAAGAAGTACTGGGAGGGCTTCAAGTCGCTCGCTGGCACAGTGGCGATCTTCCTCCTCCTGCGCACCTTCCTGATCGAAGCGTACCGCATCCCGTCCGGGAGCATGATCCCGGCGTTGCTCATCAATGACTGGCTCTTCGTCAACAAGCTGCGCTACGGGCCGCACATTCCGTTCACGGACTGGAACCTTCCGGGTTACGCCGAGCCCGTGCGTGGCGACGTGGTGGTCTTCAAGTCACCGGTGCAGATCGACCAGCCCGACGATCCCACCCCCACGCTCGTGAAGCGACTTGTCGGTATGCCGGGCGACACGATCTACATGCGCGACGCCGTGCTGTACGTAGACGGCATTGCGCAGAAACTCGGTTACACGTCGCCCGAGCAGACCAAGGGCGACGGAACACACGTGGACCCGCTTTTCGTCTGGCAACACCAATTCGAGGTCAAGGGCACACGGTTTGGCGAGCCACCAGTGCAACCCAATCACGACAACTGGGGTCCGCTGCTGATTCCGCAGGAGCGCTATTTCATGATGGGCGATAACCGCTATGACTCGAAGGATGGGCGTTACTGGGGGCTCGTACCGCGCAAGAACGTGCGCGGGCGCCCGATGTTCGTGTATTACTCGTTCACGCCGTCACGCGAGAGTGACCGGCCGCTGAGCTTCATCACCGATATTCGGTGGGGGCGGTTGGGGGATTGGATTAGGTAGGGGCGACAACGGCGGGTGAACGGTTTACGGCTTACGGTTCACAGTAGACGGAACACAGCGGCACAATTTCGGTTCACCGATTCCGAGGTTCTGATGCGCAAACTTCTGATCGCGTTCGTGATGGCCCCCCTTGTTGCAACCACGCTCGTGGCACAGGCATCGCAGCAGCCGGTGTACCTCACGCCGTACGGGCCGCCGACGCGGCCGTTCTCGCCGGCCGTGCGGGTTGGCAATGTGCTCTACCTCGCGGGGCAGATCGGAACCGCCGGCGCGAACGCAGGTGCAGCTGGGGTCGTGCCGGGCGGCATCGAGGCCGAAACGCGCCAGACGCTCAACAACATCAAGGAAGTGCTCGAGAAGGTGGGGTCCGACATGGACCACGTCTTCAAGTGCACCGTGATGATGGCCGACATGAAGGAGTGGGACGCGATGAATGTCGTGTATCGCACATTCTTCAAGCCCGACCGCATGCCGGCGCGCAGCGCGCTCGGGGCGAATGGCCTCGCCCTCAACGCGCGCGTGGAGATCGAGTGTCTCGCAACGGTGAAGTAGGGTGAAGTCACGGGCCGTCGTCGCGATTGCGGCGGCCATAGCGGTGACGGCGTTTGGCGGCGCCGCGCCGTGCCCCCTGCGCGCGCAAGCGCAGGTCCCGGCGCCGGCCGTAGCAGCTGTCGGCGGGACCATCGTCACCGACACCCTATGGTCGCAAGCGCTCGCCGCAAGAAAGTCGCTCGTTGTCTACCTGCCTCCGTCGTATGCCACGAACCCAAGCCGCCGGTATCCGGTGGCCTACTACCTGCACGGCGCCGGCGGTGACGAGACAAACTGGTCGCGTTTGGGCAGGATCGGCGCCGTGATGGACTCGCTTGTGGCCGCAGGCAGGCCCGAGATGATCGTCGCGATGCCCGATGGCGACCAGTACTCGTTCTACACGACCTACAACGTGCTCGTCGATGCTGCGGGGTGTCGGCGTCACCTCGCGGCCGCAGGGGTCGCAGCGGCAGGCATCGAGCGCGACTGTGTCGCCTGGCCGCACTATGACGACTACGTGGCGTTCGACGTGGTGAAGTACGTGGACACGAAGTACCGCACGCATGCTGCGCGCGAGGCCCGCGCAGTGGGCGGACTCTCGATGGGCGGATACGGCGCTATCACACTCGCGCTGGCGTATCCGCAGGTGTTCGCGGCCGCGGCATCACACTCCGGCGTGCTCTCACCGCTGGAACTCGCCCCGGGCACTATGGGGCTGGGGCGTGTGACACGCCCGGCGGCAGATTCCGCCGCGTTGCGCCGATTGCGAGCGCGCTGGGACCCGATTCTCCGGCCGATCTTCGGTGCGGATAGCGCCTCCTGGCTCGCGCGCGATCCTGCGCAAATGGCCGCGCGCGTCGCCGCGTTCGGCAAGCCGATGCCGGCGCTTTTCGTGGACGCGGGCACGGATGATGCGTACACGCCCGAGAGTCGGGCGTTTCGCGATGCCATGGCCGCGCAACGCATTCCGCTCACCTATCGCGAGTGGCCAGGCGGGCACACGTGGGACTATTGGCGTGCACATGTTGGCGAAAGCCTCGCCTGGATCGCCGCACGCATTGGGCGGCCAGCGGGCCGCTAACGGCTCGTCCGCCAGATAGCTTCACCGTATGGCGGAGTTCTTTCCCCGGACGAGCGCGGCGTGGCGCGTCGAACAACCCCACGCGCTCCGTCGCCTGACGCTTTCGCTCACGCAGATGGCGCTGGTGACCGGCATCGTCATGCGGCTCTGGCGCACCTATGTGCTCACGCACGGCTCGGCAGACAGTTGGGCGTGGGTGGGCGGCACGTTCCTCATTGGCGTCGCCTTCCTGTTTCTGATGTGCGCGATCCACCTTGCGAACTTCACGCTGCGAAACTGGATCTGGCGTGCCCCGTTGTTCGCGATTTTCGAGTCGGCCACGGAAGTCGTGATGAGTCTCGCGCTTACGACGGTGGGACTCGAGCCGCTCGGCGCCGATATGGCCGAAGTGTCGGACCTGATACCGATTGCCACGCGCATCTTTGCGTGGCGCATCGCAGGCATCATACTTTTTTCGCTGGTGCTTGGTGTCGTGGTCTGGGCGGTGCGCCGGATGCTGCTCGTGGCGGAGGATCGATCGAGCACCGTGGCTGCCGTGCACAGGGCGACCAGTGAGCAACCAGCGGCTGTAGAACCACCGAAGGAGGAGTCCAAATGATTCGGCCCGTCATCATCTCCCGCGCTGCCCCGCGCGGCGCTGCCCTGCTTCTGTCCATTTCTTCGCTGACTGCGCCGGTAAGCGCGCAGGATGCTCCAGCGCGACGCGAGGTCGTTGCTGCGCCTCGGCAAGCGGCGCCGCAGCGCCCGTTTGGGACGCAGCGCGAACTGGCCGCGATGCAGCAACAGTGGCTGGGCAAGCGCCTCGATACGTTCCTCCCGGGCCTGATGCGAAAGCATGGCGTCGATTTCTGGGTGATTTCGATGCGCGAGTACAACGAGGATCCCGTCTTCAAGTCGATTACCGGACCCGAGACGATGGCCGCGCGCCGCCGCACGATCTACGTCGTCTTCGACAAGTGCGCAGCAGCCGGGACGCCCGTGTCGGCGGCCTGTATCGAGCGCATCGCGCTCGGAGGTACGTCGCAGGGTGGTGTGTGGACCGCTCGGCGCTCCACCAAACCCGTAGCCGCCGCTGTTGGCGGACAGCAAGCCGAACTCTGGGGCGATGAACAGTGGCAGGCGCTCAAGCAACTGATTGAGGAGAAGAACCCCAAGGTGATCGGCATCAACCGGTCGAAGACCTTTGCGTTCACGGATGGCCTCTCGAGCGGCGAGCTGCAGGGAATGAGCGAAGCGCTTGGCGAACGCTGGACATCCCGATTCAAGGACGCCGAAGGGCTGCCGCTCGAACTGGTCGCCAGCCGGCTTCCGGAAGAGGAAGTGTTTTTTCAGAAGATGACCGCTCACGTGTGGGCGTTGACCCAGGAAATGTTCTCCAACAAGGTCATCGTTCCCGGCAAGACGCGGACGAGCGACCTCGTCTGGTGGTGGCGCCAGAAGGTTGCGGATCAGGGGCTCGAGACCTGGTTCCAGCCGAGCGTGAGCATCCAGCGGAAGGGCGCACCGAACCTGGGGGCCGACCCGATCATCATGCGTGGCGATGTCTTGCACTGCGACGTTGGAATCACCGTCGCTCGACTGAACACTGATACGCAACACAATGCGTATGTGCTTCTGCCCGGAGAAACAGACGCACCGGCAGGGCTCAAGAAAGCGTTGGCCAATGCCAACGCGATGCAGGATTTCGCGATGGAAGAAATCCGTCCGGGGCGTACGGGGAATGAAGCGTTGAAGTCGGTGCTCGATCGAATGAAGGCGCAGGGCATCGACGGTACCATGTATTCGCATCCGATCGGTCAGCATGGCCATGGTGCCGGACCGCTGGTGGGGCTTTGGGACTATCAGGAAGGCGTCCCGGGCCGTGGTGATGCGACGGTCATTCCGTCGATGTGGTATTCCATTGAACTCCAGGCCACGACGCCAGTGCCGGAGTGGGGCGGGCAGCCGGTGCGGATGGCGCAGGAAGAGGACATGATCATTGGCGCGGACGGAAAGGTGCGTTGGGCGCTGAAGCGGCAGGACAAGCTGTTTCTCGTTCGCTAATCAAGACCAACTGCGATTGGACGGCTAACGGCTTACGGCGGACAGTAGAGGGGAGACAGATGAGAAAGGGCGAGAAGGAGTTGCTGGTCGTTGGGGACCGGGTGCTCATCAGGCCGGAGGACGGCGATGAGCGGACCAAGGTGGGGCTTTATCTGCCAGCCACGGCCGTGGACAATCAGGCAGTTCAGGGCGGCACCATCGAGGCCACTGGGCCCGGGCATCCGCTTCCCTCTGTGGAAGAGCATCTCGACGAACCGTGGCGAATCACCGGGATGAAGGAAACCCGCTATGTTCCCATGCAGGCGCGCGTGGGTGACTACGCGCTCTTTTTCCGGAAGGCGGCGGTCGAGATCACGTTTGAGAACGAGCGGTATCTCGTGGTGCCCCAGGCGGCGATCCTGGCGCTGAGTCGCAAACCGGCCGCTGAAGACCTGTACTGAGCCGAAACCCACTTGCATGATGCGCCTCCCAAACTGGCGCCGAAGGAGAGATAGCCGTGCCGATGTACGACGAACGCTTTATTGCACCGATGCGCGAGGAACTCACCCGCGTCGGTTTTGAAGAGATGAAGTCCGCCGCCGACGTGGATGCCCAGCTTGGCAGGAAGCAGGGAACGGCACTTGTGGTCGTGAACTCCATGTGCGGCTGCGCAGCGCGCAATGCACGGCCGGCGCTCGCCCAGGCGGTGCAGCATGCGGTTCGGCCCGACCATCTCTACACCGTGTTTGCGGGGCAGGACCCGGACGCCACGCGCCGCGCGCGTGACTACATCACCGGGTACGCGCCGAGTTCACCGTCAATTGCGCTCTTCAAGGACGGCAAGCTGGTGCACATGATTGAGCGCTTTCAGATCGAGGGCCGGGCAGCGTCGGACATTGCTGCCGACCTGATCGGGGCATTTGACGCGCACTGCAGCAACGCGCAAGCGGCGGCACGCTGAACGTTGTAGTATTTGCAGGACGATAGTTCTGCGTTGCGCAAGCCCCGCCGTCCACGGACGGCGGGGCTTGTCAATTCAAAGCACTTGTAGGGGTAGAGTTGCGCACGTAGCATTCGCGCGTGCCCCGAACGCCGCGCTCGAACCCCACCGCTCCCACGCTCGACAAGACGATACACGAGCCGATCCGGCTGGGCATCATCAGCGCGCTTGCCGTGCACCCGAGCTTGACCTTCAATGAACTCAAGCAGCGCCTCGACACCACTGACGGCAATGTCAGCGTGCATGCGCGCAAGCTCGAAGATGCCGGTTACCTCACCTGCCACAAGGGATTCGAGGGTCGCGTGCCGCGCACCGAGTACAAGATCACCGCCGCCGGCCGGCGCGCGATGGAGAAGTACTTCGCCCAGATGCTCGCGCTGATCGAGGCTACCAAGGCGAAGTAGCTGAGCGTCGTGGCCTCGGTTACGGCTGCGTGACGGTGATCCGACCCTTGAACGACGTAGCAGTCACAGTCGCAAACCGCCCGGTGAGGCCGTTTCGCGGTACGCTCGCGAATCTCTGGCCCCGCGTCTTGGTATCCCGTGTCATGGTCGAACCGAGGATCGTGGCCGTCGGGGCGTCCCAGCCAACTTCGGCGCGCGTGTCCCTGGAGAATGCAAGCGAGATATCGCCGCCGTGCGTGTCGAATGTGATGCGCCCGTCGGGTTTGGCGCTGCCGACGAACTTCAGGTCTCCGGAAATGGATTCGATGCGTGCGCGGTAGAGCGCGCCGCCCGTCACGCTGATCGCGCCACCGACCGTCACGAGGGTGACATCGTCGCTCGATCCGGTCCATGTGATGCGCCCTGTCGCGGTACGGCCGCGCAGGAACGCCGGCGACGCCTCGATTTCCAGGTCGCCGTCCATCGTCTCGGCCATCACTTCGGTCGGCGACCCGGCCACGCGCAGCCGACCGCTCAGCGTTGTGGCGTCCACGGTGCCCGCGACGTCGCGAATGTCGATGCTGGTCGCTGCTCCGCGAACGGACATGCGCGCACGCGCAGGAACGTAGACCGTCAGTTCCGCCAGCGGTGCGCGGTCGTCGCTTCCCTCGACGCCAAGTTTGGCGGCCCGGGAGCCGCCGCCACCGTAGAACGCGTCCTTGCCCTTGCTGGCAATCGTCCCCGTGACATGGATGGTGTCGCGATCCCATCCACGGATGGTGAGCGTTCCGTTGAGGTTATGGATGCGGACCATGCCATCCATGTCGAGTTGCCAGCGACGGTCAACTTTCTGCTGGGCAGAGGCCGATGGGGCGGCCGCCACGAGTGTGACGACGGTCGCGGTGAGCGTGAGGAGTCGAGCGGGTTGTGTCGTCAGCATGGTCGGTCCTACATCCCCGCGGCGGGGATTGCCCGCACGCGCTTGAGGAAATCGAGCTTGCGTTCGTAGACGAGCGAGAGCGCCTGACCTGCGGCAACGTCCCGCGGGTCGGCGCCGAGTGCGGCTCGAAGGTCGGCGATAGCCGTGTCGATCGTCGCGAGGGAACGGCGCACCACTTCCCGGGTGTTCGGCGAGAGCGCAGCGGCGTGTGCGGCGACCTCGGCTTCGAGTTCGCGCGAGGCTTCGCGGTACTGGTCGAGTGCGGCGGCAAGCGCCGGGTTCGACGCGTTCGCAACGTTCGCCGCCACGGCAACTGCCGCTCCTGATGACCCAGGCCCGCCTGTTGGCTGTGGCGCTGCCGGCGCAGCGGGTGCCGCGACGAACGCCATCGGCTCCGGCCTCTGTCGCGCTACCAGCGTCGCGCCGCTGGCCAGCACCACGACCGCTGCCGCTGCGATCAGCCAGCGCGTGCGCGGTGCCGGCGCGCTGACTGGATCGTGGGTCGGCGCAATACTTCTGACGCGCTGCGCCTCAATGCGTGCCCGTATCGCCGGCCACGCGTCGTTCGAGGGCACCACCTCGCGCGGCAACCGCGCAGTGGCATCGAGGAGCTCCCGCAGTTTCGTGGGATCGAGTTCTTCGTTCATCGCAATGCCTCCATCAGCAGTCGCCGCGCCCGGTGCAGTTGTGCCCGGACCGTGGCCGGCGCGATTCCCGACAGCGCCGCAATCTCGTCGTGTTTGTAACCTTCGATTTCGTGCAGCACGAACGCGGTGCGTGCGCCTTCCGGAAGTCGGGCGATCGCACGTTCCAGGTCCATACGGTCGCCGGGATCGCCCGAGAGGGCAGCCACCGGGAATTCGGTGATGTCGTCGGCCGTCTCTTCGTGCGCTCCGCGTCGCTTCGCCGACCGCGTCTGGTGCAGAAACGCGTTCACGGTCACCCGGTGGATCCAGGTGGAGAGCGCGCTTTCCCCACGAAACGCCGGCAGGCGTTCCCACACTCGCACAAACACATCCTGCATCAGCGCCTCCGCGGCGTCGCGGTCTCCCGTGAGTCGGAGGCAGAGGGCCGTCACCCGCCCCGTATTCGCGCGATAAATCCGCTCGAATGCGTGCACATCGCCGCGCTGTGCGAGCGCGACATCGCCGTTGGCAGCCGACGGATCGGTCGGCGTGTCACGGTCGG
>JARIET010000058.1 GCA_031127185.1 Gemmatimonadota bacterium
CGTCACGCAGAGTACGCTGTCCCGCGATATGCGGGACCTGCGACTGGCGCGCGTGCCAACCGCAGCGGGCACGCGGTACACCGCGGCGGAGTCGGGTGCCCCGGAGATTGGTCGCGCCACACTCGCTTCCATTTTCCCGCAGTTCTTCGCACGCCTTGATTCGGTGCGGGAATTCGTGGTTGTGCGCACCAAGACTGCCGGTGCGCAACCCATTGCCGAGGCGATCGATGCCGAAGACAATCCTGACATTCTTGGGACGATCGCCGGCGAGAATACCATCCTGATCATCTGTCGGTCCGAAGCGGCTCGCGACCGGGTGGGCAAGCGCTTGCTCGGGCTTGCGCGCAGCTGACTGGGAACGATCCGCCGCGCTGCGGGCTGCACGTGCGGCAGCGGGATTCGGCAGTCCGGCAGTCGGTCTGTCGACAGTCAGGATCGGCCGAACCGGGCACTTGTTACCGCATATTTATGTGACTATCATGCAGGTTCTGGAATAGTCATTCACTGATGGAATGTGGGGATTCACTGATGCGTACCATTGCCCTCGCCTACTCCGGCGGCCTCGACACCTCGATCATTGTCCCGTGGCTCCGTGAGCACTACGACGCCAAAGTCATCTGCGTCGCCGCCGATATTGGTCAAGGTGAAGAACTTGACGGCGTAAAGCAGAAGGCGATCGCGTCGGGTGCCGCGGAGTGCTACGTGGAAGATCTCCGGACCGAATATGTTCGCGATTTTATCTGGCCCACCCTGCGCGCCGGCGCGATTTACAATCGCAAGTACCTGCTCGGAACGTCCATGGCGCGGCCGTTGATCGCCAAGAAGCAGGTCGAGGTCGCGCGCGCCGTGGGGGCCGATGCGCTCGCCCACGGCTGCACCGGTAAGGGCAATGATCAGGTGCGCTTTGAACTGACGTACATGGCCATGGCGCCCGACCTTCCGGTCATCGCGCCCTGGCGCATCTGGGATCTGCGTTCACGCGAGGATTGCCTGGCCTACGCGGCAGCGCACAACGTGCCCGTCGCCGCCACCGCGGCAAAGATCTATTCGCGCGACCGCAACATCTGGCATATCTCGCATGAAGGTGGCGTGCTCGAGGATCCGAACAGCGTGCCGCCGAAAGACCTCTTCATGCTGACGACGGATCCGGCCGACGCCCCAATGACACCCGAGGATGTGACGATTGGGTTCGAGGGTGGCACACCGACCTCTGTGAACGGCGTCGCGCTCGATCCGGTGGCGCTCCTCACCCGGCTCAACGAGCTCGGCGGGAAGCACGGGATTGGGCGCGCCGATATCGTCGAGGATCGACTCGTCGGAATGAAATCGCGCGGCGTCTACGAGACGCCCGGCGGCACCCTGCTCTACACGGCGCACAGCGAGCTCGAAATGTTCGTGCTCGACCGTCGCACGCTCGCGGCAAAGGACCTGATTGCGCCGCGCTACGCTGATCTCGTGTACGAAGGCCGCTGGTGGACCACCGAGCGCGAGGCGTATGATGCGTTCGTCAACGCGACTCAGGGGCGCGTGACAGGCTCCGTGACACTGCGACTCTGTCGTGGCACCGTCACGATCGCCGGCCGCAAGAGTGATCACGCGTTGTACGATGAGCGCTTCGTCACCTTTGGCGAAGACGATGTCTATCAGCAGAGCGACGCCGCCGGCTTCATCCGGCTCTTTGGCCTCGCGGCGCGCGTCCGCGCGTTGAAGGACATGGAAGCTGCCGGCGATGCAAAGGCCGGCGCTGCCGGGAACATCAAGCACACCGAGGCACCGAAGGCCGGCCACCTCACCGGCGTCTGACGGCACCGTGGCCAACGCGAAACGAACGTCCGCGCGCAGCGTTAGGAAGAAGGCCGCCGGACACCAGCTCTGGGGAGGTCGCTTTGCGACCGGCCCCGATCCGGCGCTGGTGGCAATCAATCGTTCAATCGACGTCGACTTTCGTCTCTGGCCGCACGACATCCAGCTCTCCAAGGCCTGGGCTGCAGGTCTCGTGGGCGCCGGCGTGCTGTCGCGCCGCGAGGCTGGCACGATGCGGCGTGGCCTCGATCGCGTGGCCCGTCGACTGGGCAAGGGTGTGAAGCCGCTGCGCAGCGACGAAGACATTCACACGCTCATCGATCGCCTCCTGCACGAGGAAGTGGGCCAGGTCGCTTCGCGATTGCACACGGGGCGCAGCCGCAACGATCAGGTGGCGACGGCTTCACGTCTCTACGTGATGCAGGCGATGCGCGACGTCGACGTGGCCGCGCGCGCATTGCAGCGTGTCTGTCTGACCCGCGCTCGGAAGCTCACCGGCGCGCTGATGCCGGCATACACACACTTGCAGCGCGCCCAACCCGTCAGCGTCGCGCATTGGTTGCTCGCCCACTTCTGGGCGGTGCAGCGCGATCGTGAACGTTTGGCGACCGCAGCGCACCGCGCTGGCGTGATGCCGCTGGGTTCGGGTGCCATTGCGGGCTCCGCGTTTCGCATCAATCGCCCGCGCCTCGCGCGCGAACTTGGATTCCACTCCATTTCACAGAACAGCATCGACGCCGTCGGTGATCGCGACTTCATGGCGGATGCGCTCTTCGCGCTGACCGGGCTCGCATTGCATACGTCGCGGCTCGCCGAAGATCTCATCCTTTTTGGATCGAGTGAATTCGGATTCGTGCGTTTTGGCGACGCCTTCAGCACCGGCAGTTCCATGATGCCGCAAAAGCGAAACCCGGACGCGCTCGAGCTGGCGCGTGCGTCGCCCGCGCGCGTCTTGGGTGATCTCGTTTCGCTCGTAGCAACGATCAAGGGGACGCCGAGCGGATACAACAAGGACTTTCAGGAAGACAAGCGGCCGCTCTTTGATGCCGTCAACCTGACGCTGCAACTGCTCCCGGCCGTCACAGGCACAGTGCGAACACTCACGTTCAACGTCGCGAAGATGCGCAGTGCCATCTCGAGCGCGATGATGGCGACAGACTTGGCAGACTATCTGGTTCGGCAGCGCGTGACATTTCGCGAGGCACACGGCGCAGTGGGTGGGCTTGTACGCGAGGCAGAGATCGCCGGCGTTGAGCTCGACGCGCTTCCCGAAAGCTCATTCCTTGCTGCGCACCCTCTCTTCCAGCGGTCGGCGCGGCGTGAACTTGGCGCAGACGCCTCGCTTCGCAATCGAGAGGTCCCGGGTGGGACTGGACCAAAGGCAGTGGCCGCTCAGATCGTGATGGCAGAGGCCGCTCTCGCACGGTAGTTGCTGCAGGTAGCTTCTAAACATTCGTTCGCAACAGCCGCTAACGTATTATAGAGATTTGTTTTATAGGTGTTGACTAAATATACTCCTAAAGGAGGATATTTATGTACAGCACTGATACCGCGGCATCTGCCATCGGCGTCTCAAGGCGGCAGCTCGACAACTTCATGCGCCGCCAACTCGGCGAATTGATCGCAAAGGGATCCCAGGGCCGCGCTAGAACTATCCCGCACGCGGCCGTGGAACGAGCGGCCGTAGCCATGATCCTTATGCGGGATCTGGGCTGCCGACCGGCAAAGGCTGTCGAGATCGCGACCCGCCTGACCGAGAGTCCCAACACCGAGTTCCTAATCGGCACCCTGACAACGCTGCGCTTTGACGTACGTCGTCTGCGTCTGATTCTGGACAAGACGCTGGCAGACGCCGTCGAAACAACGACACCGGCTCGCCGCGGCAGGCCCCGCGCAGCGAATCGCACAATAAAACGACGGGGTGCCTCGGAAGAGGCACCCCGCGATGGCTGGTGACAGCGGGTCAGTCGCGCTTACGCGGCGCCGCCAGTCTTCATGACGTTCTCCGCCGCCGGGCCCTTCTGGCCCTGCACGATGTCGAACTCGACCACGTCGCCTTCAGCCAGGGACTTGAAGCCCGAACCCTGGATTGCGCTGTAGTGCACGAAGCAGTCCTTGGTCCCGTTGTCGGGGGTAATGAAACCAAAGCCCTTCGCGTCGTTGAACCACTTCACCTTGCCCGTCGTACGCATTCCAAACTCCTGTGTGGTGATTGTCGCCGGGAGCGGAACGCGCCGTACCCTGACTGGACAATCTGTTTCTCAGCGGGTCGTCGCCCCCCGCACTGGGCTTGATACGACAAAGAGGACCTGAACAGCAGGCCCTCCAGGTGCCGCGTCGGAATCGAAGCTAGGGATTCAGGTTCCAGTCGGCAAGAGGGTTTCTGCCCCTACCGGTTCACCAGCTGCACCCCGGTGACGAAGTAGCCCGTCTCACCGAAACAGCTCGATGGAACCCCCTGATGCTCCTCGTACGTAAGCGTGACTTGCTTGCCCGCGGCCGCCGTAATCGCGCCAGCGACCGAATCGCTGCGTACCGTGAATAGGAAGAGAACGGGCGCAACACCCGGCTGGGCTGTCATGGCCATTTCGCCCTCCCACGTCTTGCACACCCACCCTTTCTTGGAAATTTTCTGCACGAATCCGGTGCGCGTTCCCTCGGAATAGCTGAAGCTCAGCGCGATACCCGCCCAGACCGTGAATACGAGCGCCGGCGTCGCAATCAGGACGGTCAGGATCGTGGCAAGCCAGTGGCGCCGGAAAAACCCTCGCGGCTTTGGTTCGGTTGTTGGTGATGTGGACGGTGCCGCACTCTGGTCGTCTGGTGCGGCCGATGGATCGGTCATGGCGAGCGCTGTCCGTGTGGGGTGGTCAACGCAAGATCGTCGCATGGCGCGTTAACTTCCACTCCGTATCGCCCTTACCCCCCAACACCCCGTGATCTTCAAACCTCGTCGCCAGACTGTCACCGCGAATATCGGCGGCGTTCCCGTCGGATCATCGGCCCCCATTGTGGTGCAGTCGATGACCAACACTGATACAGCCGATCCCGCGTCGACCGCGGCGCAGGTGATCACATTGGCCGGCGCGGGATCGCAGTTGGTTCGCATCACGGTCAACACGGACGAAGCGGCCGCCGCCGTGCCTGAGATCGCCGCGCGCGTTGCAGACGCCGGCGTGGTGGTGCCGATCATTGGCGATTTTCACTACAACGGCCACCTGCTGCTCGTGAAACATCCCGACTGCGCCAAGACACTGGCCAAGTACCGGATCAACCCGGGCAATGTCGGCGCCAAGCGCCGCGACGAAAATTTCCAGACCATCGTCAAGGTCGCCGTCGATCAGGGCAAGCCGGTGCGCATCGGCGTGAACTGGGGATCACTCGACCAGCAGCTCCTGACGGAGATGATGGACGAGAACGCCGGGCAAAGCCAGCCGCTCGACGCCAAGGACGTCTACATGGAAGCGATGATCGAGAGCGCGTTGCGCTCCGCCTCGCTCGCCGAAGAGACGGGCCTCGCGCACGATCGCCTCGTGATTTCCGCGAAGATTTCGCAGGTTCAGGACTTGCTCGACTGCTACCGCCGCCTCGCGTCGCGCTGCGATTACCCGCTCCACCTTGGCCTCACCGAGGCCGGACTCGGCATGAAGGGAATCGTCGCCACGACTGCGGCGCTCTCACTGATTCTCGCTGAAGGCATCGGCGACACAATTCGCGTGTCGCTCACGCCACGTCCCGGCGGTGATCGGACCGAGGAAGTGTTGGTCGCGCAACAGGTGCTGCAGTCGCTGGGGCTCCGCAGTTTCGCGCCGCAGGTGAGCGCGTGCCCAGGCTGCGGGCGCACGACCAGCACCTTTTTCCAGAAGATGGCCGAAGATATTCAGGAATACTTGCGCACGCAGATGCCGATCTGGCGCGAGCGACACCCTGGTGTCGAAGAAATGAAGGTCGCCGTAATGGGATGCGTCGTAAATGGGCCGGGCGAGAGCAAGCATGCCGACATCGGCATCTCGTTGCCCGGCACATTTGAGGAGCCAAAAGCGCCGGTCTACGTTGACGGCGCGCTGCGGGTGACGCTCAAGGGCGACAACATCGTACCGGAATTTCTGGAACTGCTGAACAACTACGTCGTGGGACGGTACACCCGTACCTGATCGGCGCTAGGGAGTTGCGGCGAGCGCCTCGACGGCTGCGCCGAGCTCGTCCATGATCGGCGCGCTGAACCCCGTCCCGCGCAGCCGCGCGAGCACGGCACGATAGAACGCAATCGTCCCGTCGCGCCCGCCGTTGAAGCGGCTCCACACAGTGGATGGCTCCATCGTACGGCGCAGGTCAGCGAGCGTGGCGTTGGCATTGTGCACCTTGTCGGCCGCGCAGACCCACTTGGCGGCGTCAGTCGCGCCGCCAATGCGTTCAAGATAATCCGCGTTGCGCTCGTCGCGATCCATTTCGTTGCCGTTGGCATCGAGTTTGCGTTTTGTCACCGAAAGCACGGCGGCAAGCACCGCGTCTCCAAACTTTTCGGCAATCCGCGACTCGAGCATCGCACGCGTCCAGCCCTCACGCACACAGTCTTCCACCACATCGTGGAGAATCCCCGCGACAACGGTGTCATCATCACACCCATACCGAGTCAGGATGATCGCGACATTGGCCGGATGCGTCAGGTAGGGCAGCCGCGTTCCTTTCCGCACCTGTTGGTCGTGATGCTTGGCCGCGAAAGCGAAGGCGTGATTGATGCGGTCGGAATAACCGTGCATGGCCAGCGACACTGCTCCGTGAGGGTGCTGATAAGCTACCCGGCCGCACGTGTATCAGCCGGTGCGGCACACTATGACAAACGGGCGCCCGGCGAGGATGTCGCCGGGCGCCCGCCTCTGTTGCTGTTCTGCAGTCGAACGATTACGGGGTGATCGTGAGGACGCCCTTCATGTTCATCGCAAGGTGCGGCGTGCAGTTGAACTCATACTTGCCGGCCACCAGGCCACCGAGTGAGAGGGTGAACGACTCGCCCGGGTTCATCTTCAGGCCGCTCGAGAGTTCGCCCATCTTGTCGGTACCGAAGTTTGCATCGAGCTGCGCCTTGGACTCTGCCGGGATCGCCGAAGCAACGAACGCAACGTTGTGGGGGCCACCGCTCTCCATGACGAACTTGATGCCGTCGCCCGCCTTCGCCGTGATCTCGGCCGGCTCATAGCGATAACCCTTCGCGTCGCCGATCATCTTCACTTCGTGCATCGTGCCCGTGATGGGCGCAGCCGTGCCAGCTGTCGCCGCAACCGGAGCCGCTGCCGGCGCTGCGGCTGGCGCGGCCGCCTCAGGCGCCTTTTCGCCACCGCCGCATGCACCAAGAACCACCGCGCTCGCAACGAGCGTCATACCCTTGAACCGCATTGCCCTGACCTCCAGAAACGGTCGGAATTATTTGGGGGAATCCACGCCTGCACAGCTGCGCTGTACAGAGGAATGTGAAATTATTCACAAAGTGTCTGAATTGCAATCTCCCCCTACACGTCAGGGGGCAAGAGTCGCAGTCGTGCAGCGGCTTAGGGAGACTGGAAGCGCAGGAGTCTGGCGCGTGACACCTTCCCCGGATCCCCTATGTACGCCCATCGCGGACTCTGCAGGTACCGTTGGGCAACGCGGCGCACGTCCGCGCCCGTTACGGCCCGGAGGTCCGAGACGAACCGGTCGCCAGCGGTCACGTCGCCCCGGTACAACAGCGCCCGCGCCAGGAAATCGGCCTGCGCGGTGGACGTTTCATTGTCCAGGAAGTACTCGGTGATGAACTGCTGGATAATAGGCCGAAGGAGCTCGGTCTGGATTTCAAAAAGCTGAAGCGTCCGAATCTCTGTGGCCATTAAGCCAACAACGGAATCGGGGAGCGTTGTGGTCACATAGAGTCCGATGGACGTCAGCGCACGGTCGCTGAAGTTGGCGCTCACGGCATAGGTGAGGTTTCTGCGCGACCGAATCTCGCCGAACATTCGTCCCGACAACACCGCTGATGCCACTCGCAATGCCGGCGCATCCGGACTGTTGGCCGGCGGCCCGCGGAAGTAGCCCTGGATGTAGTTCGTCGGGAGCGGTCTCCGGGCCACGAGCACATCGGCAACTGGCGTTGCGAGTGTATCGGGCATGGCCCAGGTGTAGCCCCCAGCAGGGAGGGTCGCCAACGAACTGCGCACCAGACGCTCGACGGTCGGCCGGTCCACGTTGCCCACCACCACCAGAAGAATGCGCGACGCCACGACCTGCTCACGGACGAATCGCTGTAGGTCGGCACGGCTGATCGCCGCCAGCGACTGCTCCGTTCCGACGGCGGATGCTGCGTATGCGCTTCCTGCATATGCGACGCTGTCGGCAGTGTAGTCCAGCATGGCGTCGGGGCTGTCGTCGCGTTGACGCACGGCTGCGATCATCTGCGCCCGCGTGAACTCGATGTCAGCCGAATCGAGGCGTGGACGCATGACCCGATCTATCAGGATCGCCCAGGTCGAATCGAGTTCCGCTGGCGTCGTACGTGCGCCAATCATGGTCCAGTCTTTTCTCGGCTCGATCACCATTTCGGCGCCGGTCCGCGCCAATGACTTTCGCAGCGCTTCACGTGGATAGCGCGTCGTCCCGCGTTCGCTGATCTGCAGCAGGAAGTTTTCCAGTCCTTGCTTGCCGGCGGGTGCACTCCGGACACCCCCCAAGAGGTAGACGTTCGTCACCACCGTGCTGAGGTTCGTCCGCCGATGGATCACGCGAATGCCGCCGACCGTGTAGGTCGTGGTGTTGCTGTCATTCGCGGTCACGGGCCTTCCCGGCAATACCGTTGGCGGCGCGGTCGCTAGCGCAGCACCAAGCGCCTGCGCGACAATGATCGACCCAATCATCGCGCGGTACCTCCAAGAATCAGGAGTTCGCGCTCCGTGAGATTGATGCGCCGCCGGTCTTCTGGCGAGAGCAGCACGCTCACCACATACGGCCTGTTTACGATGTACGTCCGCGCATAGCGCTGCAGATCCGCCACCGATCGTTTGGCCATCTCGTCGATGTACTTCATGTAGTACTCGAGCCCCGACACGCTCCACCAGAACCCGATGGTGTGCGCGAATTCGGAGCTGCGCTCCATCCCGAACTCAGTCGTCACCGCCCGGCTGGCCTTGGTCGCCGCAAGCTCATCTGCCGTGAAGTAGCCGGGCTGCACGGTCGCGGCGAGCTCAGCCAGCACCGCGCGGATCGCCTCGCGCAGGCGCTCCGGGGAGGTCTGCCCGCTCACGGAAATTGGGCCGACATTGTTGAGAGTGTAGTAGTTCACCCCCACAGCCTGCCACAAGCCGCTGTCCACCAGACGCTTCTGGAACCGCGACTGCGGGTTGTTGAGCACGTCGGAATACACATCGGCCACAAAAGTCGCCGACTCATCGGCGCGGACACTTGGGCCGTGCCACTGGATCAGCACGGTGACCGCATTAACCGCTTCTTCAATGATCACCGCCTGCGGCGCGGCCAACGGCGGAATGGGCGGAATCGGCGCCTTGGCGAACGGATCCTCACCTCGCGCCCACGTGCCGAATATGCGCTCGGCCTGCGCGAAGGCGGCTGTCGGATTCACATCACCAGCAATGATGAGCACTGAATTGTTTGGCACGTAGTACAGTTTCTGGATCGCACGCATCTTCTCCGGCGTCGTGGAGAGGATCACGTCGCGCTCTCCAATCGTGTTCTTCCGGCTCCATTGCGCCCCCCAGAGGCGGCGCCCGGACTCCTGTTCCATCCTGAAGAACGGACTGGATTCGTTGCGGTCATACTCGCCAATCACCACCTGGCGCTCACGATCGAGCTCGTCGGCCCGAAACCTGGGGGCGAGAAAGCCGGAGACGAGCAACTTCAGCCCGGCCTCGAGTGAATCCGACGAGACCGTGAGATAGTAGTTGACCTGTTCCTCGCGGGTCGAAGCGTTGAACACGGCACCGATGGTCGACATTCGGTCGATGTACTGGTCGGCGTCGGGATAGGTGTCGTTCGCCTTGAAGAACATGTGCTCGTAGAGGTGCGCGAGCCCGGCGAATTCCGGCGATTGGGTGAACGCGCCATTCCGAACGGTGACCTCCAGCGTGACCAGCGGCACGCCGTGATTCTCGATCACGATCACTTCCAGCCCGTTCGGGAGAATCCGCCGCTGGACCACTTTTTCGAGCTGGGCCCGCTGCGCATGCGCTAATCCACCCCTGCCCGGGGCGAGAGGGCCCGCAGCCAGACAGCCCAGTGCAAGCAACGCAGCCATGCCCACCCGGGCGGCGTCAGGACGCAACTTGCACCAGGCGCTGGCGGCAGCCGTGAGGCACCGATTGATTTCCACGATGATGACTCCTGAAGTTGCGGCCGCGCACAGCGCGGGTAAGGCGGTGGTCGCGGCGCTCGCGGGTGCTCTCGACCCCAGCAGACTGCCTACGGGTGTACCCCTCGCCCCGCTGACCACGTTTCGGATCGGCGGACCAGCCGACGTCCTGTACGATGCCACCTCGGGCGACGATCTCGCAAACGCTGTCACGGCAGCCCGACAGGCCGGAGTACCGTGGACTATCCTCGGACTTGGCGCAAATGTGCTCGTTGGCGATCGTGGAGTCCGCGGTCTGGTCATTCGTAACGCGACGGGTGGCATGGAGTTTGAGGGCAATACCGTCCGCGCGGACAGCGGCGTGGTCGTGCGCGATCTGCTGCGCGAGTCCGTCCGGCGGGGCTTGGGCGGTCTGGAGCATTACGTGGGCATTCCCAGCACCGTCGGGGGAGCGCTTTGGCAGAACCTGCACTTCCTCTCGCCGGCGCCGGCGCGCGAACGCACCATGTTCATTGCGGAAGTGGTGAGCGACGTGGCTCTGCTGCTGCCCAGCGGAGCCCGCAGCACGGTGCCGGGTGATGCAATGGCATTCGGCTACGATACCAGCCGATTGCACGGATCCGGTGAAGTGGCGCTGAGCGCAACATTTCGCCTGACACGGGAGAACCGGGATGTGCTCGAGCGTACCATGCAGGAGAATCTCGGATGGCGCGGTGCCCGGCACCCCTGGCTTGAGCTCCACCCAAGTGCGGGCTCAATCTTCAGGAAGATCGAGGGCGTCGGTGCCGGTCGCCTGGTCGATCAGTGCGGACTGAAAGGTTTTCGAATTGGCGACGCGCAAATCTCACACCTGCACGCCAACATCGTGATCAACCTTGGGCATGCAACCGCGACAGATGTACGGATGCTGATTTCGCATGCCCAGGAGCAGGTCGAGGCCCGTTTTGGTCAACGGCTGGTGCCTGAGATCGGATTCCTCGGCGAGTTCTAACCGCCGATCACGATCTGGGCAGCTGCGCCGCCGACTCCAGGCGCTTGAGCACCACGTCGATGATCTGCGGAGTCGTTTGCGCCTCAACCACGATCCGCCCAATCACCCATCGGCACGCTTGCGACGCGGCGAATGCGCCCACGCCGTCGGCCACGACGGCACGAAGTTCGCTCGGCAGCGCGCGGAGTTCGGTAATGCAGTCGTGGCGGCCGACGACCACGGCGATCAGGTCTTCGATCCACGGCGAATCGACTGCCGCCCGTTTGCTGCGGGTGTGCATCATGCACCAGAGCGCCAGTTGGACCGGAAGCGAGGTCACCCGGATCGACAGCGTGTCCGAAATGGATTCTGACCGCGTCAACAGCACGGCGTATTCGCGCACAGCACTTTCATCGTTCGCACCAGAGATGTCCGGCGGCCCCCATGCGCTCAGGCGCGTGCGCGCGTCGGACGACCACGCTTCCGAGCCGTCTCGCTGTGGCTGGCGTGTTACGCCGCTCGCGGCGAGTTCGCTACCGAGACGATCGAGCGTGGTGGTCGCGTGCAAATCGATTTGCGACAGCGAGGGTTCGACCATGCGTATTCGCGGCGTTGCTACATCCAACAGACCTCGGCACGTCGGGAGACCGCTAAAGACGACTCGGTTCAGCACGGGGCGAAGCGCTTCTGCGGTCGGCGCCAGCAACGAACGTACGTCCTCCCGCAGTGTGGTCACGACGCTGCCGCCCGGAGTGCTTGTGCAAGTGCGTCGATTGCTGCGTCGCGTTCTCTGGCGCTCCCCACCCGCACGAGGTCGATGTGCGAGAGCATGGACGCAAGTCGCGGGTTGCG
>JARIET010000059.1 GCA_031127185.1 Gemmatimonadota bacterium
GGCACGCGGCAGGTGCGGCTCTACGCGCGCATTCCGAATGCGGGTCGCGGTCTGGTGGCCGGGCTGTTCGCCACTGGGCGCGTGGCCACAACAAGCCACACGGGTCTCGTGGCGCCGCTGACTGCGGTAGACCAACGCGGCGTGAAGCCGGTGGTCACGCGGCTCAAGGGTGGCAAGACCGAAGTCGTCGAAGTTGCACTGGGGTTGCGCGACGATGCCACGGAAACCATTGAACTCACCTCGGGCATTGTCGCTGGCGACACGCTGCTGATCGGTGCCGCCGCCGGGATCACCCCCGGCACCACGCTCCGCATTTCGGCCGGGAGCGACAAGTCGGCAGCCCCATCCCCGGCAGGGCCCGCCGCAGCGACAAAGAAGCCGTAAGTCCGTCGACCGCCAAAGTCCGCTTCCCAGGACCCATTCATGTTCATCTCCGATTTTGCCATCAAGAAGCCGATCGTGACCGTCGTTTCGATGGTTGCGCTTGTGGTCTTCGGGCTCTTCGCACTCGCGCAACTCCAGACGGATGAGTTTCCCGATGTCGTGCAGCCCATTGTGAATGTTGCTGTGCCCTATCCGGGCGCAGCGCCCGATGTCGTGGAACGTGAGGTGCTCGATCGGCTCGAGGAGGCGATCTCCGGCATCTCGGGCCTGGACCGGATGCAGGGGACGGCACAGGACGGTTTCGCAAACGTCACGGTGTATTTCGTGTTTGAGAAGGACATCCAGCAGGCGTCGCAGGATATTCGCGACAAGATCTCCTCGATCCGCGACCAGCTGCCGCAGGAAATGAAAGAGCCGATTCTTTCGCGCTTCGATCCGCAAGATCAGGCCATCGTCCAGCTCTCGGTCAATTCAAACACGCTCGACGCACCGAGTCTGACGCGCATCGCCGATCCCGGACTGACCAAGGAACTCCGTTCCATCCCTGGCGTCGCGGACGCGCTGGTGGTCGGTGGCGTGCAACGCGAGCTCACGGTGGAAATTCGCCCGGACGCGATGCGCGCCGCGGGCATCAGCGTGGGGCAGCTCGTCCAGGCGCTGCAGACGCAGAACCTTGCCGTGCCGGTCGGCAAGCTCACCGGCTCGCTTGACGAGCGCTCGATTCGGCTGCGGGGCAAACTCGAGACGCCGCAGGATTTCATGAACCTTGTGGTCGCCGAACGGAACGGCCGCGCCATTCGCCTCGGCGAGATTGCCACGGCCAGGGACGGTACCGCGGAGGCCGGCTCAGCCGCGATCTTCGGCGACTCCACCGGGGCACGTGAAGCGATCGGCGTGCTGGTGAAGAAGTCGAAGGGCTACAGCACGTCGGAAGTCGCTACGGCGGTGCTGGAGCGGGTGCAGGCCATTCGCACCACGCTCCCGGCCGGCACGAGGATCGATGTGGTCCAGAATGCCGGTGAGCGCGTTGAAGCGTCGGTGAGAAACGTGAATGAAGCGCTGCTCGAAGGCGCCGCGCTCACCGTGCTGGTGGTGTTCATCTTCCTGAATTCGTGGCGCTCAACCGTGATCACCGGCCTGGCGTTGCCGGTTTCGGTGATCTCGGCGTTCATCGCCGTATGGGCGTTTGACTTTACGCTCAATACGATGTCGCTGCTCGGCCTTTCGTTGGCGATCGGTATCCTGATTGACGACGCCATTGTCGTCCGTGAGAACATTGTGCGGCACGTGGAGATGGGGAAGAATCACTTCCGCGCTTCACACGAAGGCACTGATGAGATCGGACTCGCCGTCGCGGCGACGACGTTCTCGATCGTGGCGGTGTTCGTGCCCATCGGGTTCATGGGCGATGTGCCCGGGCAGTGGTTCAAGCCGATGGCGCTCACCATTGCCATGGCGGTGCTCGTATCGCTGTTCGTCAGCTTCTCGCTCGACCCGATGCTCTCTGCGTACTGGGCCGATCCGCATGTGGACGAGAAGGACAAGTCGTTCATCACTCGCGCGCTCGACAAGTTCAATGCCTGGTTCAATCGCATGGCGGAACGCTACACGCTGGTGATTGGCTGGGCGCTGGATCACCGCTGGTCAATGGCGGCGCTCGCGACGGGCGCGTTCGTGGGCGCGCTCTGGCTGCAGGGCGCCTACGGCGGATTCGGTTTCGTTCCGAACTCGGATCGCAGCGAAGTCTTCATTGAGGTGCAGACGCCGCCGGGTTCGAACCTGGAGTACACCAAGATGAAGGTCGAGGAGGCGGCGCGGATTGCCCGATCTCACCCCGACTTGGTGGCGTACACGTTTTCGACCATTGGGGCAAGCACGATTGCCATTCCCGGCGCCTCGCTGAGTGCCGCGGATCTCGGATCCCTTTATGTGCGCATGAAGCCCAAGGCGACGCGCAGCGTAAGCCAGTACGAGTTCGGCGAAATCCTGCGCACTGAAATGCCGCAAGTGGGCGGCGCGACCGTGTCAGTCTTCACGAGCGGCTTCGGCGGCGCGCGCAAGCAAATTCAGCTGGAGCTGCGCGGCAAAGATGCGGCGATGCTGCAGCAACTCGCCGACTCGGCCGTCGCGATCGTGCGACGGGTGCCCGGCGCCGTGGACGTGGGGCTTTCGACCAAAGGCCAGAAGCCGGAACTCGAGATCCAGATCAATCGCGAACTCGCCGGTTCGATGGGAGTGACCGTGGGTCAGGTGGCGCAGGCGCTGCGCCCGGCGTTTGCCGGCGTGGATGCCGGCGATTGGGTGGACCCAGCGGGCGAGAACCGCAAGGTTCGCGTGCGCTTGGCGCCGGATTCGCGCCGCCGAGCGGCGGACATCGAGCAGCTACCCATTGTGGTGGGCGGGCAGGGCGGTGCTCCGCAACGCGTGATGCCGCTGGGCCAGCTGGCGACGGTGCGGCCGGCGCTCGGGCCCGCGGTCATCAGCCACCTCGACCGCGAGAACGTCATTGTGATCGAGTCCAACACGCAGGGTGCGTCGCTCGGCGAAGTGAACGCCGGCATTCAGGCGGCGCTGGCGAACTTCGCACTGCCGACGGGATATCGGTTCTCGTCCGGCGGGGAGGTGCGCGATCAGGAAAAGGTTTTCAGCAAGATGTTGGCGGCGATGGGCATCGCCGTGCTTCTGATGTACCTGGTGCTCGTCGTGCAGTTTGGCTCGTTTCTGGAGCCGCTGGCGATCATGATGTCGCTCCCACTCTCGCTCATTGGCGTGGTGCTGGCGCTGCTCCTGACCGGCCAGACGTTGAACATCATGTCGATGATCGGTGTGCTGATGCTGATGGGTATCGTCGCCAAGAACGCGATTCTGCTCATCGACTTTGCCAAATGGGGTCAGGAAAGCGGCAAGGATCGGCGAACGGCGCTGATCGAGGCGGGTCGTGTGCGGCTTCGCCCCATCTTGATGACAACGATCGCGCTGATTGCCGGCATGATTCCGGTGGCGCTAGGCCGCGGAGAAGGCGCTGACTTCCGTGCACCGCTGGGGATTGCCATCATCGGCGGCGTGATCACGAGCACCTTCCTGACGTTGCTCGTGATTCCGACGATCTACGAGATCATGGACGATTGGCGGATCAAAGTGTCCGGCTGGTTCAATGTGCCCGTCCGTCCGAAAACTGAGGAGTACGCCGTTCCGCGCGAGGCACGGGCGTCGGTGCAGGCGGCCACGCACTAGCAGGAGCAGCGCTGCAACACAAAGCGGGGAAGCGCGCGATGCGCTTCCCCGCTTTGTTTGCCCGCCGGTCCCCCTTCAACGCCGGACCGTCTCGCTTTCGCGATCAGAACACTCCGGTACTACGGCGTCCGCGGCGGGCGATCAGGACGGTGTGCGTCGAGCCAGGCCTGCTGCAGTGGCGTGAGCAACGCACGGATCGAAGCGCGAAGCGTCTCAGAGGCGGCGCGCACACGCTCTGCTGCGGGTTTCGCCGTGGCCAGAATCGCGCGCACCTCCTCGCGTGTCTTGCCGTCGCGGATCGCCTGACGGGCTGCATCGCGTGCCGCCTTCATCGCGGCCAGATCTGTGGCGTTCGCCGCGGCGAAGCCTGCGACGAGCGCCTGGATCTGGGTTTTCTGCGCATCCGTCAGCTTGATGCTGTCGGGAAACGCCGCCCCGGGACCCCGGCCGTCTGCTGCGCTCGCCGGCGCGCCGGTGAACGGCATGCCACCCATGAATGGTGGACCCACACGGTCGCCGATTGGCCCGCCCGGGAGTCCCTGCGTGGCCGCAAAGGTCAGGACAACCGGGTCCACTTCGTCGAGCGACGCCTCAAGGTTGTCCGGCGTTGTCGGCGAGTTCTCGCACGCCGCGATCGTCAGGGCGCCGGCCATCGCCATCGTCCACCCGCTAAACCGGTTCCACTTCGTTGTTGCCATCGGATGCATCCTCTTCGCGTGAGACGGTTGAACAGTCAAAAGGTGCGTGGGCGGGCGATACGTTGTCGCTCGCACACTGTCTGACGGCGGATCTCTTGGATTGTTAACGACGGGGACCAACGGGACGTGGGGGGACGTGGGGGGACGCGGGCGGCAGAACACGCGGAACTCTGGGAGCGATATCGTGTAACTACGGGCCACACGACGTTCACACGGACGCCGCTGCTTCCTTGAGCAACATCCAGGCGCGGTGCAGGTGTTTGCGCTCGGTGCGGAGGTTGCCCACGGCGACCCGGATCACGTAGCGCCCCTTCAGCACCGTGTGCGAGAGGAACACCTCCCCCGACGTGTTGACCCGGTCGAGGATGGCGGCGTTGCGGGCGTTTACTGTCGCATCGTCTTCGCCAGCGCCATGTCGAAAACAAACCACGGAGAATGGATGTGGTGCCTCGATCGTCCAGCCGGGCTCTGCACGCACCCAGCCCGCAAACTCGGCGGCGAGCGCGCAGTGGTGCCGAATGCGTGCGGCGATCCCGCGCGCGCCGAATGCTCGCAGCACCATCCACAACTTGAGCGCCCGAAAACGGTGCCCGAGCTGGAAGCCGTAATCCATATAGTTGACGACGGCGTCCTGTTCGGCGGTTTCGAGGTACGAAGCCACGAGGGAGAATGCGCGCTTCAAGGGCTCAGGCCGCCTCACCAGGAAGACTGAGCAGTCCATTGGGGTGAACAGCCATTTGTGCGGATTCACGACCAGCGAGTCGGCGCGGTCGACTCCGTCGAAGTGGTGACGCAACTCAGGTACGGCGCCGGCCACGCCCGCATAGGCTGCGTCCACGTGGAACCAGAGGTGTTCGCGTTCGCAGATATCGGCGATCGCCGCGAGCGGATCGACACTGGTAGAGCTGGTTGTGCCGAGGACGCCGACAACGGCGATCGGTCGATGCCCAGCGGCGCGGTCCCGGGATATGGCGGCGTCGAGCGCCGCGGGAATCATCCGGAATTCCGCGTCGGACTCGACATTCACGACGTTGTCGCTCCCAATGCCGAGCGTCATCGCGGCTTTGTGCACGGAGCTGTGCGCCTGATCTGAGCAGTAGACGCGGAGGGCGGGAAGGTCGCGCCCGGCGAGCCCCTTTCGCCGGATGTCGAGCGCGGGATCCGCTTCGCGCGCTGCGGCGAGGGCGTAGAGTGTTGAAGTGGACGCAAGATCAGTGATGACCCCGAACCAGCCTGGCTGCAATCCGATCAGTTGGCGCACCCAATCCGTCGTGAGCTGCTCCAGTTCGGCGGCCGCCGGACCCGTGCGCCACAGCATCGCATTGGTGTTGAGCGCGGTGGCGAGCATCTCGCCCAGGATACCGGGGACACTCGCCGTGTTGGCGAAATACGCGAGGAACCCCGGGTGGTTCCAGTGGGTCAGGCGCGGGACGATCTCGCGATTGAAGTCGTCGAGGATCCGCGCGAGGGGCTCTGCATCATCAGGCGGCTCGGCGGCAAGTGCGGCGCGCGTCTCGCCGGGGTGGAGCGGTGGGAGGACCGGATACCGCTCCGGGTGCCCCAGATACTCCGCGATCCAGTCGACGAGCTCCTTGGCCCGCGCGCGATACTCATCGAGCGGGAGGTCGCCGGTATCGGTATCGAAGGTGGGGGACAGGGGAATCTTCACGGGGTAAAATGGGCGGTACGCCACCGAAACTGCATCGCAGCGCCAGACGTATCATAGTGGCACCGCCAACCCCACATCCCGCAGCCGGTTACCCCCGATGATGCTGAGCCTCGTCCCCGTTGCGTTGGCCGTCCAGGTGACTGTGCAGATTGGCGGCAAGCCTGCGAGTGCGGACAGCGCTGCGGCAAGGCGCGCCGCGCTTGAGGCGATCATGGAGGAGGTGCGGGCCGACACCAGCCGCCGGCGCGACAGCGGACGCCGCATTCCGGTGACGCCGGAGCATGTCGCCACCGCCTTCAAGGACGAAATCTCCCGCACACTGCTCGAGCGCGCGCGCATTGCACGGCTCAGGCAGGACTCGTCACTCATGAGCTACGATGCCAAGGCTTACGAGCGAGTCTCCGTCGGGCTCGGCGTGAAGCTGATGGGTCGTGAGCGCCTCGCCTTTCGCCATGAGGATGCCGCCCGCGTGCGCTGGCACCGCGCTCGTGGTGTGTGGGTGGAAGTCACGGGCAGCCGGACGGTGATTCCCATCGCGGACGGCGTCGACAACAACTCGGACGGCGACATCACCGAGTTGGCGCCGGTGCCGTATTTCCCGGGTCGCGACAATCTCTGGGTCGGCAGCGGTGGATTGGCGCGGGCCGAGGTGAACGAGAACGAAATCGTGCACCCGTTGGGCATCGGAGCCGAGGCGTACTACACCTATGAAACAGGCGATTCCGTGCAGATGACGCTACCCGACGGGCAGCGGCTCACGCTTCGGGAAATGAAAATCGTTTCCCGCGAACCGAAGTGGAACGTGATCGTCGGCTCATTCTGGTTCGATGTCGCATCAGCGCAGCTGGTCCGCGCGGTGTACCGGCTGAGCACGCCGATGGACATCTGGGCGATGGCGAGCGAGGAGTCAGCGCGCGAGCGGGCCGACACCACGCGCATCCGCCGTGAAGTACGCAACGGACAGGTCGTCGAGAATCGCAATCGTGACGACGGTCCGCCCGGCTGGGTGAAGGGCCTGGTGTCGCCGATGAAAGCCGATGTCTCGGGGATCACGATCGAGTACGGACTCTACAATCAGCGGTTCTGGCTCCCACGCTCGCAGGCCGTGGAGGGTTTTGCACAAGCGAGCTTCGTGCGGGTGCCCATGTCGTACGAGCAACGGTTTTCGTATGAAAGTGTGAACGGACTCGATTCCGCCACGGTGCCGAAAGTACCGCCGGCACAGCGGAGCCGCGTGGCCGTGCTGCGCGACAGCCTGCGCGCGGCCGGCGTTGACTCGGTGTTGCGCGACTCGCTGGTGCGCGCCGCGCGCCGGGAACGCATCAGGGAACTCGAAGCCGAGCGCCTGAACGAGTGCGCCGCGACCGGCATGCGTACGCGCTACCGGACGGAGTACAACGGTGCGCTCCGGATGGGTGTGCAGGTGCCCTGCGACTCGGCCAGGCTCGCTAATTCGCCCGACCTGCCGAAGTCCATCTACGACGAAGGCGACGAACTGTTCGGGAAATCGGAACGCGAACAACTCATGAAAGCACTCAGTTTCGGACTCCAGCCCGGCTGGGGTCCGCAGATGCCGTTACTTGAATACGGGTTCGCGCAGACGCGTTACAACCGCGTGGAGGGGTTCTCAACGGGAATCACGGCCACGAGCGCCCTTGGCAAGGGCTACTCGGCGTCGCTCGGCATGCGCGGATCGTACGCCGACCGGCAGTTGAACGGCGAACTCGCGGTGTGGCGGTCGAACGGGCGGACGACGTTGCGAGCGGCCACCTATCGACGGCTGCACGCGTCGAACGACTGGGGCAATCCGCTTTCATTCGGCTCATCGCTCTCCTCGCTATTGTACGGCCGTGATGAAGGTGCCTACTACCGTGCCTGGGGCGGTGAGTTGACCATCACAGGCCTCGAGCCAAACCAGCTCGAATGGCGGTTCTTTGGTGAACAGCAGTGGGGCGACAGTGTGCATTCACGCTGGACGCTCTTCGGCGGCGGGAACGACGGGCGATTCATTCCCAATCCGATGGCGACGCGTGTGACGCATGCTGGCGTGTCGGTGCGGAAACGATCGCAGTGGGGCCTCAACCCGAATGCATTCCGTGCCATGATGGATGTGCGCACGGAAGTGGCGGGTGGCGACTCGACCTACGCGCGGGGGCTGGCCGACCTGATGTTCACCGGTCCGGTCGGCCGAACGGTCGGCGCGCTCACATTGAGCGGCGGCGCGAGTCATGGCGCGCTTCCACCACAGAGGCAGTTCTACCTGGGCGGCACCCAATCCGTGCGTGGCCAGACCGCGCTCACGGCAGCCGGCAACACATTCTGGCTGGCCCGCGGTGAACTCGGCACGCGGGCGGCCGGTGCCCGCACGGTGCTCTTCGGAGACCTCGGCTGGGCCGGTCGCCGTGAAGACTTCGCCAAGCCCGGCAGGCCTCTCGCCGGTGCGGGTGTCGGCTGGTCGTTCCTTGACGGCCTGGTCCGTGCCGACCTCTCCCGCGGCTTGCATCCCAAAAAACAGTGGCGATTCGACATACATCTTGACGCAAAGTTCTAGTCGAGGGTATAAACAGCGCGGGAAAGGTCAGCGGTGTGATGCAGGTCGCAGATTGAGCGGCGTAAGGGGTGTACAATAAGGTGACGGTGACCAAGGGCCTTGCGGTTTTGGTTCACTGAAATTCGTTTCAAGGCTTCGCCAACCGTCGTCTCCCCCCGCGTCCAGTGTCCGAAACGCCCCAAACAGGCTCGCAGTTTTCGAATGCCGAAATTCTCCTCTGGCAGGGGAAGTTCCGGCGTTCGTTTGCCGCGCTCGTCGGGTTCATATCGCTGAGCCTCAAATGGACGGGACTCACGGATGCGAACTCGATCCTTGCGCCGTTGGTTGGTCGTAATGTTTCGCTCTCGATCGCGGCGGGCGCCGTGCTCCTGTACATCGCCTTCCACACGATCATTGGGAAGGTGATTGCGCGCACAGGTCGGGCGAGTCGAACCCTGCTCTATTCCGTCCTGGTGATCGATTACGCCCTGATCTTCATCGTGCTCGCTGCCGCGACACCGCCGTCGGAGTATGCGCGGGGACTGATTCTCGCCATTTTCGTCGTGCAGTTCACCCGCCTGTACTTCGGGCTTCGCGCCACCGTCATCAGTGTCATGGCGGCCGCGATTGGCTATGTGGCTCTCATCATCGCCGCAACGAATGTTGGCAGCCTGGCGGCGCCACAGGAACAGTTCTGGAGCCTCGTGATCTTCCTGCTTGGTGCGCTGCTGCTGGGCGGACTGCACGGGCAGGTGTCGGGGCGCGTCAATCGCGTGCTGCAGCTTTTTGATCGTGCGCAGGAGGGCGATTTCTCCGGCACCTACGACGAGTCACTCGACCGGATGCCGGACCCGATCACGATGATTGGTCGCTCGTACAACCGGATGCGGGTGCGCCTGCAGTCCATCGTGCTCACCGACCCGCTGTCGGGGTGCTTCAATCGACGCGGCTTCGATCAGCTGTGCGGCCGCGAGGTTTCACGCGCCGTGCGCGGGCACCATCCGATGTCGGTACTGGCGATCGATGTTGACCACTTCAAGAGAGTCAACGACGAGTTCGGCCACCTGACCGGCGACGAAGTTCTGCGTGAAATGGGCGCGCGGTTGCGCGAAACGGCTCGCGCCGGCGACGTCGTGGCCCGCATCGGCGGCGAAGAGTTCGAAATCCTTGCGCCGGACACGGCAGCACCGGGCGCGCAAATCCTGGCCGATCGCGTGCAGGCCGCCTTCCGCGGAAAGCCCTTTGCAAGTCTTGGCGGTGTGCGGCAAATCAGTGTCAGCATCGGGATCGCGTCGGCCGAAGCGCACAATGATCAGATCGTAGCGGCGCTGATTGCGCGCGCCGACGAGGCGCTGTACGTGGCCAAGCGCAACGGTCGCGATCGGAGTCAGTTCTGGGAACCGGGGCTTCGCGCCTTCGACGGCGCGCTCCCGGGACGGCGCTCTATCGAAATCGGCGCCCTGAACCTGGATGATCTCCCGAAGGGCTGAGCGCGTGTGGTCGTCGGCGCCGGCCCGACTGCGGCTACGGCAGCGTGATGCTGCCCGACATCACGAACACGGCGCGTCCACCGACACGAATCGCGGTAATCGCGCCTGCCGACTTGTCGGCCTCGATATCGATTCGGCTGGTGCGGCCCATCTCGACGCCCTGCGTCACGGTCCACTTGAGCGTGCCCTCCCGCTCGGCCGCTCGCGCTGCGAGAAACCCGGCCAGGCAGGCGTTCGCCGAGCCGGTTGCCGGGTCTTCGGGCACACTCATGCTGGGCACGAAGCATCGGGCGCGAAGATGCATCGGGCCTGATGCGGCGTCTGGCGTAAAGAGAAACAGGTCGGGCGCCCAGGACTTCCGCATTGTCTCGGACCAGCGGTCAAAGCGCACACGCGCCTGGCCAAGCGCCTTGACGGACTTCACGCCGACCATGAGGAAGGGGAGCCCGCACGACACGGCCTGCGGTGCACTGCTTCCGCTCACGATGTCATCGGGCGCGAGTGCAAGGATTTCCGCCAGCGTGGTGCGTGTCGGCACTGGCGGCCCGATTTCAGGGAGTCTGGCCACGCTGAACTGCGCAAACGGCGCGTTCGCGTCCGGTCGAACGGTCACCGGCACCGGACCCACGCCTTCTTCGAGCACGAGCCGCGCGTCGGACCCCGCTTCGGGCCCCATCGCATGCAGCGCGATGGCGGTGCCCACGGTGGGGTGCCCCGCGAACGGCACTTCTGCGCCAGGCGTGAAAATCCGCACCCGCGCGGTGTGCGCCGAGTTTGCAGCGGGATAACAAAACGCCGTCTCCGAGTAGTTGAACTCCCGGGTGATTTCGATCAGCGCGCGCTCGGGAATCGCCCGCGCATCGGGAAAGACGGCGAGCTGGTTCCCACCGAACGGCGTGTCGGTGAACACGTCGAGCGTGACGTATCGAAACTCGGCCATGGGGCGGTCTACTTCTCCGCCATGAACGGATAGCGATAGTCCGTGGCCGGGACCAGCGTTTCCTTCACGGTGCGCGCGCTCACCCAGCGGAGGAGGTTGAGCTTGGACCCCGCCTTGTCGTTCGTGCCGGACGCACGCGCGCCACCGAAGGGCTGTTGTCCGACCACCGCGCCTGTCGGCTTGTCGTTCACATAGAAGTTGCCGGCGGCGTTCCGGAGGGCGACGTGCGCCTCCGCGATCGCCGCGCGATCGCGCGCGAACACGGCCCCGGTGAGCGCGTAGGGCGAGGTGCCGTCAACGATTTTCAACGTCTGGCTCCATTTGGCGTCATCATAGACGTGCGCAGTGACGACGGGGCCAAAGATTTCCTCGCACATCAGCCGGTAGTTCGGGTCCTTGGTCTCCACCAGCGTCGGCTCCACGAAGTAGCCGGTGCTGTCGTCAGCGCCGCCGCCACAGATGATCTTCGCGCGTTTCCTGGCATCGGCGAGATAGCCGCTGATGCGATCGAAGGCTTTCTGGTCGATCACGGCGCCCATGAAGTTCCGGAAATCGCCCACGTCGCCGACGGTGATTTCGGCCTGCATCGCCACCACACGGTCCTTCACTTCCTTCCAGAGCGATTTCGGGATGTACACGCGGCTCGCCGCCGAGCACTTCTGCCCTTGGTATTCCCAGCCGCCGCGCACGATGGCGACCGCCACTGCAGCAGGGTCGGCCGACGGGTGTGCGACGATGAAGTCCTTGCCGCCGGTCTCGCCAACAAGACGCGGATAAGACTTGTACTTGCTCATGTTCCGTCCGACCGTCTCCCACATGGACTGGAACACCGTGGAGCTGCCGGTGAAGTGGATGCCCCCGAAATCATGGTGCGAGAGCATTTGTTCGGTGATTTGTACCGGATCGCCGGGGAGGAAGTTGATCACCCCATCCGGCATTCCGGCCTGGCGCAGGAGCTGCATCGTATGCCACGCCGACAGGATGGCCGTGTTCGATGGCTTCCA
>JARIET010000060.1 GCA_031127185.1 Gemmatimonadota bacterium
GCCCACTCGAGCGGGCGCACATCGACAGTCGGAGCCGTGAAGAGCACCGCATTGCTCACTGCTGGTACGGCGCCCACGGCCAGGTCGTACCTCGGCTTTGCCGTCCCGCGCACGAGCGACCAGCCGGTCAGCACGGTTGGCAGCAGTGCGATTCCGATTGCGACCGCGCCCAGGCGCTTCGGCACAGCCCAGTCGATCGAAGCGGCAGCCAATACAATGATTGGCGGCGCGGCGGCGATGAAGTAGCGCGTCACCCAAAGCGAGCGCGGACTCAGCACGCTGACAACAAGCGCGACGACGATTGGTGCGAGAATTGTCAATGCCAGCAGTCGCACCGCCGGAGCTCCTGAACCGGTCCGCGCGCGCACGATCCAGACCGCGATCACTCCCAATAGCGCCACCGCCACCACGAGATCGGCACCCAGCCACGGCAGTCCGCCCAGTGTGTCGCGCACAACGTCGAGCGCATCGCCGGGAATCGGCTGCGGAATCCAGTCCACGACTTCCAGCGAGCGGCCGGTGATCCCCGCGCGGCGAAACGTATAGGCCACCCACGGAATGAGCGTTGCCACGGCGAACGCGGCGCTGCCCGTCATGGCGCGTGCTCGGCGCCGCGCCCACAGCGTCGCATCGAGCCATTCGGCGAGCACCACGAACAGCCCGAAGTAGTGCGACTGCACCAGCAGTACGTTCACGAATGTGAGTGCCCGCAGGTTGGGCGCGTGCGAATCGCGCTCCCGCAGCCAGAGCGCGAGTGATGCGGTCGCGAAGAGCGCCAGGAACGCGTAGTTGCGGATCTCCACGGAATATGCCACCAGGAATCCGCTGCCCGCGCCCATCAATACGGCGAGCGCGGTGGCGCGCGAGGTGAGCCCCGCCGCGCGGCAAAGCGCGACCAGCGGAACAGCCGTCGCGATTCCCGCCAGCGCGCTGAGCAGCCGCGCCCAACTGAGCGACTCGGGCGCCAACGACCGCCAGAACCAGAGGATCAGATAGTAGAGCGGCGGATGCGTCTGGTCATCGGCGTGCCAGCGCAGGAAACGCCGAAAGTCGGCGTTGCCGCCGGCCATCGTCCAGGTCTCGTCAGTCCATGCAGGGTAGCGCGTGAGCGAGGCGAGTCGAAGCACCGCAAAGGCGAGCAACGCCAATGCCACGGGCGAGCGCCACCAGCGCTCAGGCATTCGCGTTCTGACGCTCGGCGCGTTTTTGCGCCCACCGCATGGCACGCCAGCCGTAGAGCAGCGTGAGCAGGGCCGCGTAGTTCAACGGGTAGGTGAGGTCCTTCTTCACGGCCATCCCATAGTGAATTACGCCGAGGATGGCGATGACATAGATGAGTTTGTGCAGGCGCGCCCAGTTCTTGCCAAGTCGCTTGATCATCGCCTTCGTGGACGTGATAGCCAGTGGCAGCATCAGGAAGAGCGCGATCATGCCGAGGTAGATGTATGGCCGCTTGAGCAGGTCCTTGGCCAGCTCTGCGAGGTCGAGCTGCACATCCAGGAAGGCGTAGGCAATCCAGTGCAGGGTGACATACCCAAAGGCGAAGAGACCAATGGTGCGGCGATGCTTCGCCAGCCAGTTCCACCCGGTGATGGAGCGCAACGGAGTGACTGTCAGCGTGGCGAAGATGAGCCGGAGCGTCCAGCGTCCGAGGAAGTGCTCCACTTCCTTGACGGGGTTCGAGCCGAAGTAGCGCGTACCGACGACGATGTCCGAAAGCGCACCGGCAATCGCCAGCGCGGCTGGAATGCAGAGCCCAATCGTGAGCAGCACGCCAAACCCGCGCGGTTCCTTGAACGCGCCGATCCGATCGCGAATCACGCGTGCGCCTTCGTCGCCTCGACGTTTAAGCTGATGAGGCGGCCCCGTTCTTTATCCATGTGCGGAAAGTAGGCCTGCGAATAGTCATCAGTGCCCGCGTGCTCCGTGGCGCGCCAGTCCCAGCGACGTGCGTTCTCGAGTCCCGCGGCCTCCAGCACGGACTTCAGCGATGCGAAGTCGTACACCGTGCGGTGATAGATCGTGGTCGTGGTGCCCGGCACCGGCCAGCGCCCGTACATGGGACCGATCACGCGATTCACGTCGTGCGTCTCGGCATACACTGCGATCAGCGCCTCAAAGTCCGGTACCGCCAGCCGCAGTACGCCGCCGGGTTTGAGCACCCGTGTCCACTCGGCGAGCACCGCCTTCACCTCCACGCGATCGAAGTACTCGAGGATGTGGCAGGCGTACACGAGGTCGGCGCTCGCGTCGGCAATCATCGGCAACGAGCGGACGTCGTGCCGATGATCGATATGGGGATAGTCCGCCAGGTCGATGTGCACGAACCCGGGGATGAACCGCTTGTCGCACCCGAGGTGCAGCTTCACGAGGCCGTTCCGCCGGACACGAACGCGCGCACGCCAGCGGTCACGCGATCGATCGTTGCGTCGTCGAGGAACGACGACGACGGGAGCCAGAGTCCCCGCGAGCAAAACCGCTCGGCAACCGGAAACTGAGCATCGCCAGCGTAGATCGACTGCCGATGCACCGCTGGATAGACGGGGCGGCTGCCGATGCCGCGCGTGTGCAAATGCTCGCGAAGCCCTGCAGGGTCATCGACATAGACATCCATGAACCAGGGAGCGGTATCGTCCGATGTGC
This sequence comes from Gemmatimonadota bacterium, assembly GCA_031127185.1. Taxonomy (GTDB): domain Bacteria; phylum Gemmatimonadota; class Gemmatimonadetes; order Gemmatimonadales; family Gemmatimonadaceae; genus Fen-1231. Next base: position 2,644 of record JARIET010000060.1, read on the forward strand.
GGAGCATCCCGACGCCGTTCACACCGCTCAGCGCCGCCTCGTAGCGCCGGTACATCGCCTTCTTTCGCTCCACACGCCAGGGAAGCTTCTTCATCTGTTCGATGCCAAGCACGGACTGGACGTCGGTGGTCTTGAAATTCTGGCCCATCATGTCGTGCCAGTCGACGCCGGCCTTCACCCGCCCGAAATCCTTGATCTTCCGCATGCGCAGCGCGAGCGCGTCGTCATCGGTGATCAGCGCTCCGCCCTGCCCGGTGGTGATGATCTTCGGCGCACTGAATGAGAAGGACCCCACCTGGCCGAATCGGCCAAGGTGGGTGCCGCCCTGCCGGGAGCCGAGCGATTGCGCCGCGTCCTCCATCAGGACGAGTCCCCGCGCATCACAGAATGTCCGCCACGCGTGCATGTCCGGTGCGCGTCCGTTCAGGCTTACCAGCGCAACGGCCTTCGTGCGCGGCGTGATCGCCGCGGCGGCGCGCTCCAAATCCATGCACAGCGTGGCTGCTTCGACGTCGACCAGCACCGGCGTGGCTCCAACCAGGCGCACCGCGTTCGGCGTGGCGATCATGGTCACATCGGGGACCAGCACTTCATCGCCGGGCCCAATACCGAGCGCCCAATAGGCGACGGACATGCTGACGGTGCCGTTGGCGACGATGATGCAGTGCTTCGCGCCCGTGTACGCGGCAACCATCTCCTCGAACTCCGCGGTCTTCTTGAACTCGGTGAGCCATCCTCCCGACGAGAGGTACTCCGTCATGTGACGGACCTCGTTGTCGTCGATCCACGGCTCCATCTGGTTGATGAAGTCGTTCGGGCCCATCGGCGGCGTGCTCACGAGGCGGCTACAGGCCGGAAGTGCTCGCGATACCAGGCCACGGTGGCGGCGATGCCACTCGAGATATCGTGTGCCGGTGTGAAGCCGAGGCGTTCTGTTGCGCGCGCAATGCTGGTGCAGCGGCGGGCGTCTCCGCCGGCTTTGCTTGCGTCAAAGGACACCGGCCCGGTGAACCCCGTGTGCTTCACGATCTGTTCCACCAGCTCGCGGATGCTGACTTCGCGCCCCGAACCGAGGTTGAGGAACTCGCCACCGCCAAGCTTTTCCGCCGCGAGGATGAGTCCGTGCGCGATGTCGTCGGCGAAGAGGAAATCGCGCGTAGGCGTGCCGTCGCCCCAGACCACGAGTTCCTTTTGCGAGAGGCACTTCATGATCGTCGACGGAATCACGTGTGCATGCTGCGGGTGCACCGAATCGCGCGGACCGTACGCGTTCGCCGAATAGACCACTGATATCGGAAACCCGTATTCGCGCTGATAGAGATCGGCGGTGACCGCGAGGTTGCGTTTCATCCACCCCACGCCGCGATGGGCGTCCGTGGGGAGGCCGTTGAAGAGGTCGCGCTCATTGAGCGGAATCGGCGCATCGGAGGCGTAGGCAAAGAGATTGCCTATGGCCACGACCTTCTCGACGCCGGCTTCGCGCGCGGCACGAAACACGTTGAGGTCGATCTGCGTCGAGTCGTGATACTGCGACGCGGGATGCGCGCGACTGAAGGCGATGCCGCCGGTGACTGCGGCGAGGTGGATGACGACGCTCACTCCCTCGACCGCGCGTCGGCAGTTGGCGATGTCGCGGAGGTCCGTGTCGCGTGAGCGGGGCACGCGCAGCTGCGCATCGGTCAGCCCGGCCTCTCGCTTGAGTCGCTCCACCACATACGACCCAACAAATCCCGCACCGCCGGTGACCACCACGGTCCGGCCGCGCCAGAACTCCGCGTTCATTTCCGCCGGACTCTGGGAACCGACGGACGGAGCGACTTCGCCTGCACTCGGGCCTCATCCAGCGTGTGGCCGCGCGCCGCCAGGTCGCTCTCCAGCATCATCTGGCAAAGTTCGGCGAACCCGACTTTCGGCTGCCACCCGAGCAGTCGACGCGCCTTGCTCGCGTCACCGAGCAATGCTGGCACTTCGGCCGGTCGTTTGAAGCGATCTGTGACGGACACGAAATCTTCCCAATCGAGTCCAAGGATGCTGAAGGCGTGGGCCACAAACTCTCGCACCGTATGCGTCTCGCCGGTGGCGACCACAAAGTCGTCGGCTTCCGTGTGCTGCAGGATGCGCCAGATGGCGTCCACATAGTCGCCGCTGAATCCCCAGTCGCGCTTGGCATCGAGGTTGCCGAGCTCGATGCGATCCACGTCGCCGGCGATGATCCGCGCGATGGTGTACGTGATCTTGCGCGTGACGAAGTTCAGCCCGCGGCGCGGGGACTCGTGATTGAAGAGGATGCCGTTCGCCGCGAACATGCCGTAGGCCACGCGATGCATCCGCGTCAGGTAATAGGCCGCGGCCTTGGCTGCACCGTAGGGACTCTGCGGAAGGAATGGTGTCAACTCCGACTGCGGCGGTGGCGAGGCCCCGAACATTTCGCTCGACGATGCCTGATAAAACCGAACGTCAGGGCCGCAGACCCGGCGAATGGAGTCAAGCAGCCGGAAGGGGCCGATGGCATTGATGTCGAGCGTGGACTCGCCGGTGTCGAAGCTGATCCCGACGTGGCTCTGCGCTGCGAGGTTGTAGACCTCGGTCGGTTGGAAGTCGAGCAGCACGTTTTGCAGGCTCGAGCTGTCGGTCAAGTCCGCATACGTGACGCGGAACGGACACTCGGGATCGCGGTCGTCGTACATCGCGAAGAGGTGATCGATCCGCTGCGTGTGGGGATAACTCGCACGGCGGGTGATGCCGCGCACGATGTAACCCTTCGACAGCAAATGCTCCGCGAGGTACGAGCCGTCCTGGCCCACCACTCCGGTGATCAGCGCGCGAGCGGTCATGGAGCGAAAAGTAGCGCGCGAGCCGTGGGTATGCCCGGGGGTTGCCGGCCGGCGGTATCTTTCACGGGTGATGCGCTCCGACTGGCCTTCGCTGACGGTGATCACCCCGACCTACAACTCGGGGAAATACCTCGCGGAAACGATCGACTCCGTGCTCAGCCAGGACATCCCGACGGTCGAGTATTTCATCGTCGACGGCGGGAGCACCGACAACACCGTCGAAGTCATCAAGCGCTACGAAAAGCACCTGGCCTGGTGGGTGAGCGAACCCGATCAAGGCCAGGCCAACGCGGTGAACAAGGCGGTGCGCCGGGCGACCTGCGATTTCATCGTTGAAGTCGATTCCGATGACCTGCTGTTGCCGGGGGCCATGCACGCCGCGCTCGACGTGTTGCGTAACACCCCTGGTGCGCGTTGGGTGGCCGGTGGTGTGCTGGGTTTCGGCACAGCCGAGGCGCCGCGCCACGAATGGCATATGCCGAAAGTTCCGCGAAACCTCCTCGATTGCATCACCTACCGGTTCCAGGCAGGCACCCCCGGCCACGTCTGGTCGCGTGAGATGATGCAAGCCGTTGGCGGCAACGACGAGTCGTACCGCTACCTCTACGACTTCGAGTTTTTTGCCCGGTTGCTCGAACGCGGAGAACGCTGCATCGCCATTGACCGGCCGCTCGCGGCGTACCGTTTTCACCCGACGAGTAAGTCCGTCGCAGAGATTGACAAGTTCGCGGGCGAATGGGCGCGCATCCATGACGTGTACATCCCGAAGCTTCCGGCGCACCAGCAGGTGATCGCGCGGCACCGCATCGCGGTGCTTCGGGCGGGTGCAGAGTATACACGCGCGGCGACCGAGCTTGCCGAGGGCAACGGAGCGGAGGCACGATCGCGATTCCTTCGCGCACTCGCGTCGTATCCCCCAAGCCTGCTCAGCCGGAACGGCCTGGGCTGCGCCCGCCGAATCCTGCTCGGAGCGCCGTGAGCGCAGTCGTACCGGTCGCCTTCTTTACCTATCGGCGCCCTGACCTTGTCGCCAAATCGCTCGCGTCGTTGCGGGCGAACAATGTCCCGTTGATCTACGCGTTTTCCGACGGAGCCGCGCGCCCGGAGTTCGCGACGGATGTGGCGGCCGTGCGCGCGCTGCTGCACGGCGTGGATTGGACCCGAATCGAGATTGTCGAACAGACGCGCAACGTCGGTGTCTCGGCCAACATCTTCGTGGGCATCACGGCGGTGTTGGAGAAGCACGAAAGCGTGTTCGTGGTGGAAGAAGACATGGAGTTCGTTCCCGGGACGTACGCGTACATATGCGCCGCACTCGAGCGATATCGCGCCGATGCGCAGGTGTTCGGCGTGGCCGCGTGGAACCACCCGCGCGTCACACCGGAGAACGTGACCACGCCCTATTTCTCAGGGCGCAGCACCAGCCTGCTCTGGGGCACATGGAAGCGCGCCTGGGGCGGCGTGCTCGATCATGACTGCGCCTCGCTGGTGCGCATCTGTGCTGATTTCGGGATTGATCCGGCGAAATACGGCGACGACAATGTGAACGCCGCCATCCACGAGCACACGCACGGCATGTGGGATCACCGGTTTAATCTGCACATGCTGGCTGCGGGCGGGCTCTTTCTCTGGCCGGCGCGTTCAATGGGCGCGCATCTGGGCTACGACCCGCGAGCCACCAACTCGCCGAATGGCGTGGGGTGGGAGGACGCACCCTCACCAGCTCCTGATCCCGCGTCAGTGCAGTGGCCCGACGTGGTGGAGCATCCTGGAGCGGCAGAACCCTGGCGGCGCGCGGTGAACGAGCCGCCGCGGCCGTCGCTCCTCCTGCGGATCATCCGGAAGGCGCGACGGATACTGGGATAGAACTAAACCGGAAGGGTGTGCGGTTGGCGGTAAGCGGTTTGCAGATGGCGGACCGTTGCTGCACCGCCCTCCGCGAGCCGCCCACTGCAAACCGCCCACTCGGTGTTAGTAGTTCCGTCTCAGATCCATCCCCGAGTACAAGCTCGACACCTGATCTGCGTACCCGTTGAACATCAGCGTCTTCCGCTTCAGGAACTCGCCTATGCGCCGCTCCGTCGCCTGACTCCAGCGCGGGTGATCGACTTCCGGATTCACGTTCGCGTAAAAGCCGTACTCCTCGGGCGCTGAGACCTGCCAAGTGTTGGCGGGCTGCTTGTCCGTCAGACGGATCTTCACGATGGACTTCACGCCCTTGAAGCCGTACTTCCACGGCACCACGAGCCGGAGCGGGGCTCCATTCTGGTTTGGCAGGTCCCGGCCGTACACACCCGTCGCGAGCATCGTCAGGGGATGCGTCGCTTCGTCAAGGCGCAGCCCTTCCACATACGGCCAATCGAGCACGCGTGCGCGTTGTCCCGGCATCCGCGCCGGATCAAAGAGTGTCGTCATTTCGACGTACTTCGCAGCGGCCGTTGGCTCCGCGCGCTTGATCACGTCCGCCAGCGAAATGCCGCGCCACGGAATCACCATGGACCAGGCTTCAACGCACCGCATCCGGTAGATGCGGTCCTCAATCTTGTTTGGTTTGATGAAATCTTCGAGCGCGTAGTCGGCAGGCTTCTTGACCAGCCCTTCGACCCGCACGGTCCACGGCTTCGCCTTGAACTGCTTTGAATTCGCAGCAGGGTCTTCTTTGCCCATGCCGAACTCGTAGAAGTTGTTGTAGCCCGTCACGTCTTCCCACGGCGTCGGCTTGTCGTCCTTCTGCAGGCCGAAGGGCGTGCCAATGGCCGCCGGGCTCTGCCCCGGCGTGCCGAGTGCGCCAAGCGCCTGAGGGGCGAGGGCGGCCGCGCCCATGACGCCGGCCGCCGCGATCCACTCGCGCCGATTGAGGTAGACGCCTTCGGGGGTGATTTCCGATGGCTTGATGTCCGCTGCACGACGGATGAGCATCCGAGTTCCTCCTTATGCTATCCTATTATACGTATGCGCCCGGCAGAGGTTCTGGGCGTCCCCGCCCCATCCATATTTAATGATGCTCGTTCAGCTGGGTGAGACCCCCATTATGGGCAACCGCCTCGTCGATTGGGTGGTCGCGCTCGGCGCGGCCCTCGGCGTCACCGCGCTCATTGTCCTTGGCAGGCAACTCGTTTCCCGTCGGCTTGCAGCTCTGGCCCGGCGCACCGACACGGCGGCAGATGATGCGCTGATCGAAGCCGTGCGCAGCATCCGCAAGACCTATGTCCTGCTGATTGCGGTCGGCGTGGCGCTGATGTGGCTGGACCTCCCCGATCTGGCCCACGGCATCATCAAGCGGGCGCTCGTCGTCGTAGCAGTTCTTCAGGCGATCCGAAGCGGCAACGCGATCGTCGAGTTCTGGGTCACCCACTACGCGGCGCGGCGCGATGGACTTGACCGCACGACACTTCGCGCCCTGAGCTACGCGGGTCGCGCGGTGCTCTGGGTCACGATCGTCCTGCTCGGGTTCGAAGCCGCCGGGTTCGAGGCAAAGACCCTCCTCACGGGCCTTGGCGTCGGCGGCATCGCAATCGCGCTCGCTGTCCAGAACATCCTGGGTGACCTCTTCGCCGCGCTCTCCATTGTCCTCGACAAACCCTTCGTCGTCGGCGACTCCATCGCCGTCGACACGTTTGAAGGCGACGTGGTGCATATCGGTCTCAAGTCCACGCGAGTGCGCAGCGTCAACGGCGAGGAAGTGGTCTTCGCCAACGCTGACCTCCTGAAAAGCCGGCTCCGCAACCTCACACGGCGTGATGGCCGGCGGTACGTGATCAGCCTGGTGCTCGCTCCAGGGACGACCGCGGCACAACTTGCCCGGGTCCCCGCCATCATTGCGGAGTCGGTCACGGCCGATGGCCGCGCGACGCTGCAGCGATCGCACCTTACCTCGCTCCATATCCACGGGCCCGAAGTCGAGTCGGCGATTCTGGTGCCGGGACCCGACTGGCTCGCCGCGCTCGATATCCGGCAGGCCATCCTCCTCGGCGTACTCTCCGGCCTCCAACGCGACGGGATCGCCCTTGCCCGACCGGCGTACACAAGCTCGGGCGTCGCCCATGGAGTGGCCGCATGAGTCGCGCGTCCGGCAGTTTCCGCCTTTCCATCGTCGTCCCCTGTTTCAATGAACAGGAAGTCCTTGCGACGACGCACGCCCGACTCACCGCGGCGGGCCGGCCCATACCTGGCGCCGATCTCGAAATCGTCTACGTGGACGACGGGAGCAAGGACCGCACGCTGGAACTGCTGAGGAACATTGCCGCCACGGACCGCGCGGTGCGTGTGATTGCGTTGTCGAGAAATTTCGGACACCAGAAGGCGCTCTCCGCCGGTTTGCAGAGTGCGACTGGCGACGCCGTGGTGCTGATCGATGCCGACCTGCAGGATCCCCCTGAGGTCATCACGGAATTTGTCGCCCGCTGGCGCGCTGGTGTGGACGTGGCCTACGGCGTCCGCAAGCGCCGCGAGGGAGAGTCGCGGTTCAAGTTGCTGACCGCGCACGCGTACTACCGAATGATGGGCCGCGTGTCGGACCACGATATCCCGTTCGATGCCGGCGATTTTCGCCTGCTCGACCGGGCCGTCATTGATGCGTTGCTGACGATGCCGGAGCGCGACCGGTTCATGCGCGGCATGATCGCGTGGGTTGGGTTCCGGCAGGAAGCCGTGCCCTACGACCGCGCTGCCCGCGTCGCAGGCGAAACGAAATACCCCCTGCGCAAGATGATCCGTTTCGCGCTGGACGGCATCTTCTCGTTCTCAGCGACGCCACTTCGCCTGGCGACGTATCTCGGCTTCTTTGCGTCCGGGCTCGCCGTCATTGGCGTGCTCTATGCGTTCTTCCTTCGCCTCACCACGTCGGCCGTGGTGCCGGGCTGGGCTACGCTGCTCATCGCCGTGCTCTTCCTCGGAGGTGTGCAACTGGTGTCGCTTGGCATCATCGGTGAGTACATCGCGCGCATCTACGGCGAAGTGAAGGAGCGTCCACTCTACGTGGTGCGCGAAAAGATCGGGTTCGACGAACCCCGCTGATGTTCAACCTCCGGCCAACGCTTAACATCGCGCGTGGGCTCATCACACGTCGTCGGCCGGTGTACGTGCAGTTCTACGTCACGGCGCGCTGCAACCTGACCTGCAAGCAGTGCAACATCATCTACGCCAACGCCGACGTGCAGGAAGCGACGCTCGACCAGGTGCACGCGATGGCCGCCAACCTGGCCGAACTCGGCACGGGCATCGTCCTCCTCACCGGCGGCGAGCCGTTTGTGCGGGGCGACCTTCCAGACATCGTCGGCGCCTTCGCATCCCGCGGCATCCACGTGCGAACGCAGACCAACGGTCTGGCCACGGCTACGCAGATGCAGGCGGCCGTCGCGAACGGCGCGCGCGACGTCTCGATTTCGCTCGATTCACTCGTGGGCGAGAAACAGGACTTCCTGAATGGTTCGCATGACAGGAGCTGGCGCCGAGCCATCGATGCTATTTCACGGGTCACCCACACGTATCCTGCCAAGCGCAGCTTCGCGGCGTTCGGCACCGTGCTCTCGCCACACAACCTCCTCGAGATCCCGAACGTCATCCGGTTCGCCACGGAGATCGGCTGGCACGTGTCGCTGGTGCCGGCCCACATCGCCGACCCGGCGGAGGCATTCAACTTCCGGAGCTACGACCGGGAAATGATCGTTCCTCCGGCGCTCTACCCGCTGGTGGATGAAGTCCTCGCCGAATGTGCCGCGATGAAGCGCGCCGGCTACCACTTGTATGACTCGACGGAGTACCTCGAGAACATCCGCCGCTTCGTCCGTGGAGAGGGCGTGCAATGGCGGCGACGAAACAAGGATGTCTGCGACAGCCCCGAGCTGTACTTCGCCATCCGCCCGAATGGCGACCTCGCCGTGTGCTGCGACCACATTCTCGCGGAGAGCTACCCGGTGTGGCATCCCGACTTCCCGCGCTGGTACAGGGAACGGGAAATCCACCGCGTCGTCCATCCGATTGCCGCAACCTGCAGCGGCTGCATGTACGGCAGTTTTCCGGAAATTTCGATCACCTCGCATTTCCCGATGACCGCGCTCGAGCGTGTGGGCGTGTTCTTCGGCCGCTCGGCACAGCCCAAGCCCTGGCCGCTCTCGTCGGAGCGGCTGATCGAGATCGCCGACCGGATCAATCACCTGCACCCGGTGGACCATTCCCGCGCGGCCGCGCTCCTGGAGCCGGTGACGTCTCACGCTGCCGTGACGCGACGGCCACTCCCCGTCTTGTCGACGTGAGCGCCCGGACCGATGGTGCACCAGATCCCGTCGACGCCACGCTTGGGCGCGAGGAGGAGTTTCACGACCGGTGGGCGGCAGCGGTAGACCCCAGG
>JARIET010000061.1 GCA_031127185.1 Gemmatimonadota bacterium
GAAGTCGTCGAGAAGGCGAAGAAGGAAGTCGACGCCGGAATCATCGAGACCGGCGAACGTGCCGCCTATGACGTGAACATCCACGGCCTGCACCCCGAGTTGATCAAGCTGATCGGCCGGATGAAATGGCGGACCAGCTATGGCCAGAACATCCTGCAGCACTCGAAGGAGGTCGCCTGGCTGGCTGGCATCATGGCCGAGGAGTTGGGCCTCGACGCGGCGATGGCGCGCCGTGGCGCACTGCTGCACGACGTAGGCAAGGTGCTCACGCATGAGCACGAAGGCACGCACGTCCAACTGGGCGTGGAGGTCGCGACCAAGTACGGTGAGAACCCCCTGGTGGTGAACTGCATCGCGGCGCACCACGACGACGTGCCCCACGAGAGCGAGGTCAGCGTGCTGGTGCAGGCCGCCGATGCGATCTCGGGGTCGCGCCCCGGCGCACGGCGCGAAGCGTTCGAGACGTACGTCAAGCGACTCGAAGGCCTCGAGAAAATCGCGTCGAGCTACAAGGGCGTGGACCGCGTGTTTGCGATTCAGGCCGGTCGCGAGATTCGGGTGCTGGTGAATCCCGAGGATGTGGACGACACCCGGATGCAATCGTTGACCGAGGAAATCGCGCGCCGCGTAGAGAGTGAACTCCAGTATCCCGGCCAGATCAAGGTCGTGGCCATCCGCGAAAAGAGGGCAATGGACATTGCCCGCTGAACTGATCGACGGCAACGCCGTCTCGAAAAAGGTCCGCGAAGACGTCAGGGCCCGTTGCGCTGCGCTCGCGGTGCGCGGGGTCGTGCCCGGTCTCACCGTCGTGCTCGTGGGCGAGGACCCCGCAAGCGCGGTGTATGTGCGGAACAAGGAAAAGGGAAGCCGTGAAGCCGGAATGAATGGTGCCACCATCCGTATGCCGGCCACGACCACAGAGGCGGAATTGCTCGCGGTTGTCGATCAGCTGAACGCCGATGACGCGGTTCACGGCATCCTCGTGCAGATGCCGCTCCCCAAGCAGATCAACGCGCAGAAGGTTATCCGGCGCATTGATCCGGCCAAGGATGTGGACGGATTCCATCCCGTGAACGTCGGCAAGGTGTTGATCGGCGAGACCGACGGTTTTGCACCCTGCACGCCGGCCGGTGTCCAGGTGCTGTTGAAGGAGGCTGGAGTCGATACGACGGGGAAACACGTCGTCATCGTTGGGCGCAGCAACATCGTCGGCAAGCCAATGGCATCGTTGCTTGTCCAGCCCGGAGCTGACGCCACCGTGACCATCTGCCACTCGCGAACGCCCGACCTGGCGTGGCATACACGTCGAGCCGACATCGTCGTGGCGGCAGTCGGACGGCCGGGAACGATCACCGGCGACATGCTCAAGCCCGGTGCCGTGGTGATGGACGTCGGCATCAATCGCATACAAGACCCCACGACCAAGTCGGGCACGCGGCTGGTCGGTGATGTCGACTTTGCTTCTGTAAGCCCGGTGGCGTCGAAGATCACGCCCGTACCAGGTGGCGTGGGTCCGATGACGATTGCCATGCTGCTGCTGAACACCGTTCGCGCAGCGGAGCAGCGCGCGGCCGGGCAGGGCGCCTGATGCCACCGCGCGGTGCTGGTCGCGTGACGTCGCGCCCGGCCAGCGCTCAGGTGCGGGGGGTGATCCCCCGTGCTGACGATGGAGCCCCCGGCGACTCACCCGAGCGCGCCATTCCGGTGTCTGCGCTGACGGCTTCGCTCAAGGACGTCATCGAGGGTGCGTTCCCGCCGCTATGGGTGGCGGGCGAAGTCAGCGGCTTCAAGCCGCACCGCAACGGGCACTGGTACTTCACGCTCAAGGACGCCACGGCGTCAATCGAGTGCGTTGTCTGGTCGCGTGAACAAAACCGAATCCCCGCGCCGCCCGACGAAGGGATGCAGGTGCTGGCCCTCGGCGCATTCTCCGTGTGGGCGAAGACCGGAAAGGCCACGTTTGCTGTGAGGCAGATGGAGGCCGAAGGTGAAGGGCTCTGGCGCAAGGCACTCGAGAAGACACGCGCGGCGCTGGAACGCGACGGACTTCTTGACCCGGCGCGAAAACGACCGATCCCGCGTTTTCCGCGTTGTGTTGGGGTCGTGACGAGCGCGGACGGTGCGGCGCTGCACGACATCGTCTCGGTGATCTCGCGACGCAATCCGACGATCGATATCGTCGTCATCCCAGCCGCCGTGCAGGGGGATACGGCGCCGGAATCGATTGTGCGGGCGCTGGGGCGCGCTGCCGTGTGGAACGGTGCGGACGTGTTGATCGTCGGACGGGGCGGTGGATCGCGCGAGGATCTCTGGTGTTTCAACGACGAACGTGTCGCGCGCGCCATCGCCGCATCGCCGATCCCGGTGATCAGCGCCGTCGGGCATGAAGTGGATATCTCCATTGCCGATTTGGTTGCCGACCATCGTGCGGCGACGCCCAGCGCTGCGGCCGAGCTGGTGGCCCCGGTGCTGGCGGACATCCAGCGCGACCTGGACGACCTGGGAACGGCGATGCGCGCGGCGCTTGTGCGGCGAGCGGCAGACGGGCGCCGCGAACTCGATGGCGTACGCGAGGACATGACGCGCGCGCTGCGCCGGCGGGCGGACAGTGCGCGTCGAGACGTTTCGGGGCTACACCGCGACCTCTCACTGCGCACGCGGCGCGTCGTCGAGCGGCGGACAGATCGGCTGCGGGGCGTCGCCGGCCGGCTGCACGTACTATCGCCCCTGCGCACGCTCGAACGGGGATATGCGCTACCGCTCGCGATGGCGGGTGGCGCGCTGACGCGCATCGTGCAGTTCGCCCCCGGCACGCGGTTCACCCTCAAGGTTCAGGACGGCGATGTTGATGCGACGTCGACCGCAGTCCGTCCCAAGGAGTCGGCGTGACGTCACCATCGTTTGAGGAACATCTGGCTCGTCTTGAGGAGATTGCGGCTCAGCTGGACAGCGCAGACGTCCCACTCGATACCGCGCTCAAGCTTTTCGAGGAAGGAATCCAGCGCCTGAATGCCGCGCAGAAAACACTTGCCGCTGCCGAGGGGCGCCTCAAGGAACTCGTCGAACGCGCCGATGGCACCCTGGGCGCCACCGATGGCCGTCCGTTGACGGGTGATGACCGACAGTAGCGCCGCACGGTTTGATGCGGAGCGCGCGTCTGTCGCGGCGGCCCTCGAGCGAATCGCAGATCGGGCCGCGAGGTCGCTGGACCCGCGCATCGCCGAGGCCGTTCGGTACGCATTGACTGGCGCCGGGAAGCGACTGCGCCCGGTGCTTTTGATAGCGACGTACCGCGCCTGCGGCGGCGCGGGCGACGCGAGCTTGCTGGCCGCCGCCGCGGAAGTCGTACATGCGTATTCGCTGGTCCACGACGACCTGCCATGCATGGATGACGATGATGTGCGGCGCGGACGTCCGACCGTCCATAAACAGCACGGCGTCGCCGCAGCCACGGCCGCCGGCGTGGCGATGGTGCCGCTTGCCGCGCAAGCGGCGGCCGAAGGGGCCCGCGCGCTCGGGCTCGATACGACCGCTCAGGGTGACATCGTGCGAACACTGATGCAGGCATCTGGCGCGTCCGGCATGATCGGCGGCCAGCTGCTCGACTTGCGTGCTGAAGGGCAATCGCTCGACGCAACCGCCCTGGAGCAGGTCCATCGCCTCAAGACGGGCGCCCTCATTTCGGCGGCCGTGCGGATTGGGGCAAGGGCAGCAAACGCCGACGCGCCAACGGTGGAGGCGCTGGCCCGGTTCGGCGATGCTGTCGGGCTGGCCTTCCAGATTGCCGACGACGTTCTGGACGTCACGGCGACAACGTCGCAATTAGGCAAGACCGCCGGAAAGGACGCGGTCCACGGCAAGAGCACATATCCCGCGGTGCTTGGTATCGAGGCCGCACAAGCCCGCGCGCTGACACTGGCGGAGGAGGCCTGTGCAGCGCTGCAGGGGGCCGGGATCCATTCGCCCGACCTGACGTATCTCGCCCGGTTTGCCGTGGCGAGGCCATCCTAGACACCGCCGTACACACCGCCAATTCGGTACTGTTCAGCATGGGCAACATGCCAATTCTCCCCACCTATAAGGGTCCCGCCGACCTGAAAGCGTTGGACGCCGTGCAGCTGCAGCAGCTCGCCGACGAAGTGCGCGCATTCCTCATCGACACCTGCTCGCGCACGGGTGGTCACATCGGCGCCGGGCTCGGCGTCGTGGAACTCACCGTCGCGCTCCATAGCGTGTTCGACACGCCGCGAGATCAGCTGGTGTGGGATGTTGGACACCAGGGGTATCCGCACAAGGTGCTCACCGGTCGCGCAGCGCAGATGGGCACGCTGCGTCAGGAAGGTGGACTCTCCGGTTTCCTCAAGCGAACGGAAAGCGAGTACGACACCTTTGGCGCCGGGCATGCGGCAACGTCCATCTCGGCGGCTTATGGCATGGCGGTCGGGCGCGACCTCAGGGGCGAGGATTTCAAAGTTGTCGCCGTGATCGGAGATGGGTCACTTGGCAGCGGTCTCGCGTACGAGGGGCTCAACAACGCCGGCGCTTCACACCGCGACATGGTCGTCGTGCTCAACGACAACGAGATGTCGATCGCTCCGAATGTCGGTGCGATGCACAAATATCTCACGTCGGTGCAGCGCAACTCGCTGTACAACCGCATTCGCTCCAAGATCGGCGACCTCGCGCGCCAGGCGCCTGGACCGTTCAAGGACGCCGAACGACTGCTGCACAAGTGGGAAGAAAGCCTCAAGGCGTTTCTCACTCCCGGCGTGCTCTTTGAGGAGCTTGGGTTCCGGTACTTCGGGCCGATTGACGGGCACGACATTGGCCAGATGACTGAGACCTTCCGCGCGATCCGCGGAATGAAGGGAACGATCCTGGTGCACGTGATCACGCAGAAGGGCAAGGGATTTCCCGCCGGCGAGCATGGCGAGAAATGGCATGCGCTTCCGCCGGGCCACGACCCGGCAACGGGCAAGCAGCTGAAGTCCTCGTCGGCGAACGCGAACTACACGGCCGTGTTCGGCAAGGGTCTGCAGGAACTGATGGATGAGGATCCGCGCATTGCCGCCATCACGGCAGCGATGCCGAGTGGCACGGGTACCTCGTCGGTGTCCAAGGCGCATGCGAGCCGGTTCTTCGATGTGGGCATCGCCGAAGGTCACGGCATCACGATGGCGGCGGGCATGGCCACCCGAGGTGTTCGCCCGGTGGCCGCCATCTACTCGACGTTCCTCCAGCGCGCGTACGACAACATCATTCACGACGTCGCGATTCAGGGATTGCCCGTCGTCCTCTGCCTCGACCGTGCCGGACTGGTGGGCGAGGACGGCGAAACACATGCCGGCCTCTACGATATTGCCTATCTCCTCGCCGTACCGAACGTGACCGTGACGGCACCCAAAGACGGGCGCGAGATGCTTGGGCTGCTGCGAACGGCGGTGCAGCACGAGGGCGGCGCATTCTCGATTCGATATCCGCGCGACGCGGCCCCCGACATCGTTCCGCACATTCGCGAGATCGAGGCCGTGCCCTTCGGCACCTGGGAAGTCCTGCGCCGTGGGAGCGAGGTAGCAATCCTCGCGGCAGGAACGATGGTGTTGCCGTCCCTCCGCGCTGCCGAATCCCTGGCGGTCGACGGGCTCGACGTCACGGTCGTCAACTGCCGGTTCCTCAAGCCGTATGATGCCCCAACGCTCGCGGCAATCGTGGCCGACCACCGTCAGGTGCTGGTGGTGGAGGAGGGGACGGTGGTGAACGGCTTTGGTGCCTCGATGGCGCGTGTGATTGCGGAGATGGACGCTGGCGTGCGCGTCTCGACGCTAGGCGTGCCGGATCGCATCATTTACGCGGCAGCTCGGCCGCGGCAGCTCGCGCAGTGTGGCCTTGATCAGGCGGGAATCGCGGAGCGGGTGCGCGCCCTGCACGGCACCGAGGCGATCGCGGGCTGATGCGCGTCGGCGTACTAGGGAACTCCGACTACCCGGCGCTTGGCGAGGTGATCGCCAATTTCCTGCGCGAAGCGCCGCGCCTGGGAATGGAAGTGTTTCTCGAACCACAGCTCCTGCCGTTGGCGGCCGGCGCCTCGGAACTCGCTGGACCGGAGGGGCTCGACGCGGTGGTCTCCCTCGGCGGCGACGGCACCATGCTGCGCGCCGCGCGCTTTCTTGATGGTGCCGATGTCCCGGTTCTCGGTGTGAACTTTGGGCGCCTGGGATACCTCGCCAGCTGCTCGCCCAAGGAGTTTCCCCGCTTCCTGCCGCGCTTTGCCAAGGGCACGTACACGTCGGACGTCCGCATGGCGCTTGAAGCCACCACCGGGATCACGGGGACGGAACACGGCACCCGCCTGCGCGCGGTGAACGACGTGGTGATGCACAAGGGCGGGTTCGCGCGTGTGTTGCGGATTCGACTTACGGTGAACAACGAGGAGATCGGCGTGCTGGCGGCCGACGGAATCGTGATCTCGACGCCCACCGGATCAACCGCGTACTCCATGTCGGCAGGCGGGCCGATTGTTGAGCCGGGTGTGCATTCGCTGATCGTGACACCCATCGCCGCGCACACGCTGGCGATGCGGCCGCTCGTGCTGCGGCCGGAGTCCATCATCACACTGCAACCGGAAGATGTACACGGCGAGGTTTTGGTGACGGTGGACGGACAGGTGGGTGCGAGCTTGGTGGGTGGTCACGCGCTCATCGTTCGCAGGGCGGAGCGACCGGTGCGCATCGTGCGCTTCCACGGCACGACGTTCATCGGTCGGCTTCGCCGGAAGCTGGGATGGGGTGGGCTCGCCGACCGCGACGACTAGCTCACTAGGAGGTCTGCGGTGCTGACCCAGCTGCGCATCAGGAACGTTGCCATCATTGAATCCGTCGCCCTGCCGCTGGGCCCGGGGCTGAATGTGCTGAGCGGTGAAACCGGCGCGGGGAAGTCCATCATCATCGGCGCGCTGGGGCTGCTCGTCGGCGAACGAGCATCGGCCGACGACGTGCGCACGGGGGCCGACAAGGCCACCGTCGAAGGCCAGTTCGAGGTCGGAGCGTCGGCCGATATTCGGCGCGCGCTGGACGAACTGGGCATTGAGGCAGACGAGGGAATCATCGTTCTCAAGCGCGAAGTGAGCGCTGCGGGGCGAACGCGGGCCTGGATCAACGGCACCCCCGTGACGGCCGGCGTCCTTGCCTCCATCGGGCGGTTGCTCGTGAACGTTCACGGGCAAAACGACGCGCAGTCGCTCCTCGACGAACCGTCGCAGCGCGAGATGCTCGACCGATTCGCTGGCGCGCTAGTCGAGGCCGCGCGGGTGGCCGAAGCGCACGCCTCATTGGCCGACGCGCGCGCCGCGCTCGCCAGCCGGATTGCGCGGCGTGATGAAGCCGCGAAACGTGCCGACTATCTCCGCCATGTAGCCACGGAGATTGCCGAGGCCAGGCTCCGTGAAGGCGAAGAAGACGCGCTGGCAAGCGAGTCGGCTCGCCTGACGCACGCCGAAGAGCTGAAATCGCTGACGGCGGAAATCGCAGGCGCTCTGGAAGGCACAGAAGGGGGGGTGCTCGATCAACTCGGTCACTTGCAGCGGCCGTTCGCCGCATTGCAACGCATCGATGACTCGGCTGGCCGTCTGCAGTCGGCCTACGACGCGGCGTTTTATGCGCTGGAAGAACTCGCGCGCGAAGTGAACGCGTATGCCGACGATGTTGAGCATGACCCGGAACGCCTCGCAGACGTCGAGCGACGCCGCGACCAGATCTACCGCTTGTTGAAGAAGTACGGCGGAACTGTGCTCAAGGTGCTCGAGACCGGGGCGGCTGCGGCGATGGAACTGGACGGACTCGAGACCGCCGCGCACGACGTCGCCGCACTGGACGCAGCTGTCCACAAAGCGCAGGCTGCCCTGCGCGGCGCCGCGGCGAACCTGACTGCCCGCCGCAAGAAAGCGGCTGCGGAGTTGGGCGCCGCCGTGGAAGCGCGCCTACCCGAGCTCGGCATGGCCGACGGGCGTTTCAGTGTGCGCCTGGTGCCGCTTGATGACGTCATGGCCAGTGGCGCGGAAGGAATCGAATACCGCGTGGCGTTGAACGTTGGGCACGAGGATCGTCCGCTCGCCCGCGTGGCGTCCGGGGGCGAACTCGCGCGCGTCATGCTGGCGCTCAAGACAATCCTTGCGGGCCTCGATCGGGTGCCCACCTTGATATTCGATGAAGTGGACGCGGGCATCGGCGGGGCAGTGGGGTTGATGGTCGCCGACGCCATGCGCCGGGTAGGCGAGCGGCATCAGGTATTTGCGATCACACACCTCGCCCAGATCGCGTCACGGGCGCAACATCACGTCGTGGTGCGAAAGGCGGCCAAGGGAGGCATTACTGCGGCCGACATCACGGTCGTGGAGGGCGATGCGCGGGTGGCCGAACTTGCGCGCATGCTCGGCGGCGATGCGTCAACGGACGCAAGCCGCGCCCATGCGCGCGAGCTACTTGCCGGCGCGACCGCCGAACGGACGCCAATACCAGCGCAGCTGCACGGCGTCGAACGCAAGCTTCGGAACAAGCGAGCCTGAACCGCGGGTCGTCTGATAGTGCGTGATGCTCACTTCAATCGGCCAGCGCGCCTGCCCTCGTTGCCACGCGGCGACCGTGGAATACGCCATGCCCGCGCCGAACCGGTGTTCGGTTGACGCACCCGATTCGGTGAGGACGGCGGCGTTCAGGGCGCGGATTTCTCCGGAGGCATCGGCAGCGCTGGCCGTTCCGGTGAGCATGTCTGTGCCTTTCCGCCGCACACCGTAGTAGCCGGCAATCGCCAGGGCCTCCGACGCCGTCCAGCGCGGAAATAACTCTGCTGCGTATTCATCGCCGAGCGAGCGCGTGGTTGTGAGCGTGCGGAACGCCTCTGGGAACGGATCACCAGCCGCGTCTGGAATTCTCAGCGTGGCCTCGGCCGACGCCTGCTGCGTGTACCGGACCGCAAGGGACACGGAGGCACGAGTGCCGATTCCGACGTCGGTAATAGAACGCAGCTCGATGTCCTGCTGGCCGTCCCCCGTCCCGACCGGGATCAGCTCTGCCGGGTCACTCAAGGCACCTGTGCCGAGTCGAACGGTCGCACCGATTGCGCCGCGCCACCAGAGCCGCGCCTTCCAGTGTCCGCTTGCCGTGGCACGCGCGTAAGAATCGTGGACGGTCAGCATTCCGCCGACCTCGATATCACCAACGCCGCGTCGCACAACCGAGCCAAGCGGGTTCGCCATGACGCCGTAGCTGCTATCGGTCAGCACGGACTGGAACGCTCCCGTGGTGAGCGGTGCGGCCGAACCGATCGGGGCCGTGGCAGAAATGCCCGGGGCACCGAAGGCCGCGAACTGCGCCTTGAGCCCGCTGAGTCGCGCGGCCACTGCGGCTTGTGCCGCACTTCCCGCCAAGGGGACGAAGAGAGCTCCGGTGGCCCCGTTGCGCCCGCCGTACAGTGTGCCAATCGCCGCGGCGTAAGCTTTCGATGCATCGGCGAGTGTCCGTGCGCCAGCCGCGTTCGCATTGAAGGCCGCGCATCCGGCTCCGGCTGGGTTCGCGCTGCAACTGGCGACGCGAGCATTTACGTAAGCAGTCGCTGCGTCCAGCTGCGACAGCAGAGATGCGTTGTTGGCAATCAGCGACGGCGTCCCAATGGCCGGGTTGACGCCGATATTGGCCTCGGTGCGCAGCGAGTTCACCTGGGCGTCAACGCGCACCGCACTCGTGACGAACGGCACCATGACGGAAACCGCGGCGCGTTTGCCAATCCCGTACTCAACAGTTACGGGCGTCGTCTCGAACGAGCGCCGGGCGTGCGTGCGTAGTGCTCCGAGCGAGGCCTCAAACCCCGGGAGTCCGGACGCGATGCGAGCATCCGCTTGCACGCTCGCCAGAGATTGGAACGTGCCGGTGCCGAGCGAGTCGATCGTAAACTTCGCACCGAGCTCCCGAAGCACACCGTCGCGGTACTCTTCCGGCGATCGCATCCACGAGGCGCCTACGACGATGCTCAACGCGCCGGGCCCCGGCGTGCGTGCGTCGATTCCCGCCCCGCGTGGTCCCTGGGCCGCGGTCGGGGTGCGGAAGAGGGCCTGCAGAACGAACGCAAAAAGGAACGACGTGCGCGTGGTCAATGAGGCGTCTGGGGATGCGGACGAGTACGTTTCGTACCCGCGCCAAGTTAACTGAGGTCCGCACTGACGCAGCGTCCACTCGGCACCGTTCCCTGGCAAATCACCGGCAATCACTGGCTGGCGCTTCCCTGCGTCCATCCGGTGGATGGCTCAATCCATGCGATAGGACTGCTCCATCGCGGGGCGCGGGCAGCGGTGGAGTTCGCCGGAAGCGAGAACTTCCTCGAGGGAAACGGTCCCCCCGTCGCCAGGCCGGTCTTTCACGTGGCCGGACTGCCCGTGGAATTGGCGCGGCATGGCATTGCCTGGGAGCGGGCGAATTACTGGGTCCCAACGTTCACCACATCCGTGGGTTCGCTGGTGATTCGGGGTACGCTCTTCGCTCCCTTCGGGCGCGACGTTGATGTACCCGGTGCGGTCTATGCCTTCTCCGTGGAGAATCGTGGCGAGAGCGATGTCGAGGTGACATTCGGCCTTGAGGGGAGCGTGGTGCACCGCGAGTTGCGGGTGCAGTCCCCCCGCCCGGTTGCGGCGCCAACGCAGGTCCTGGAAGGGCCGAACGGAGCAGTGGTAGTGGATGGAGCAGACACCCCGGGGTTCGCGGCGCTCGCCCTGGCCGCCGACGCTGACGCATCGACGGCCGTGACAGGCAACACGTATGCCATTCACCGTCACGCGGTGGTGCGCGCCGGGCAACGCGCGGATGCGGCGTTCTACATAGGCGCCGGCCCCGAGCGGGACGGCGCGCTCGCCACCATACAAGTGCTCCGCCTGCGCGGGTGGAAGCAGCTGCTTGCCGGCACACGCGACGCGCTGCGCACACTGGAACAGACCACCGGCAACGAATCGGTGGACGGGTTGGTCAACCGTCATCTCCTGTTCGCGTATTTCTACTCCGTCGGTCGCGCGCTCGACGATGCCCATTTCTATATCGTGCGCAGTCGCGCTCCGTGGAGCTCGCGGGGCTGCACGATCCGTGACTGGGAAGCGCTGACCTGGACCATTCCGGCTGTTCAGCTGGCCGACGCGCCGTTGGCCCGGGAGTTGATCCTTCGCATGTGCGAGGTGCACGGCTACGCGCCCGGCCGAGGTGTGAACTATCTCGACGGCACGCTGTTCGCCCCAGGTTTTACGCTGGAAGGCGCATCGGCGTATGCGATCGCCACGGACCGGTACATTCGCGACACCAATGACGACCAGATCGTCGAAGAGCCCGTGCTTGCGGACACACTCTACCTATCATCCGACGATATCGCCGACCGCCGCGACGAGCACTATCCGCTCTATCAGGCCGACGTGACGCTGGGCGGCGAACCCGCGACTCGCTTCTCCATCCACGGTAATGCTGCGGTCGCACTTGCCCTCGATTGCCTTAAACGGACACTCGACGAGAAGGACGCCGCCGAGTTGCAGGATCCCGAAGCGGTTCGCGCCGCGATCCGTCGGCACTTCGTTGGAGGCGACGGGAGCAAGACGGTTTTGGCGTCAAGTGCGGTGCCGGGAGGCGACGTCGTGCGTGACGACGATCCGGCTGCGTCGGCGCTGTGGCTCCCACTACTGGAAGCAATTGATCGGACCGACTCGATTTATC
>JARIET010000062.1 GCA_031127185.1 Gemmatimonadota bacterium
GCCGGGCAGACGTTCGCGCAGTTCCACAACGCGCACGTCGAGCTGTGCGAGTTCGTCCTGCCAGGCGGCCATCTCACGCGATGCAAGCGTGAGGTCCACGGCAAACCGCCGGGTCATGATCTCGGCGTGCCGCTCCGCCTTCTTGCGCTGGCGCGCGAGGGAACGCACCTGCGTGGTGACCTCGGAGATCAGGTCTTCGAGGCGTGCGAGGTCGGCGGTCGTCTGCTCGAGGCTTCGCTCGGTGCTGCGCCGACGATCGCGATACAATCCCACTCCCGCCGCTTCCTCGAACAATTCCCGCCGGTCATCCGGACGATCCGAAAGCAGCGCGTCAATCATCTTGCTCTCGATCACCACCCCGCTTTCCGCGCCCAGCCCGGTGCCGCGCACCAGGTCGTGGATGTCGCGCAAGCGGCAGGGCGCGCGGTTGAGCAGGTACTCGCTTTCGCCCGACCGCGACAGGCGGCGCGTGATGACCACTTCCTTGAACGGCACCGGCAGCTGACCGTCGTCATTCTCGAAATGCAGCGACACTTCGGCAATGTTCACCGGTCGCCGGGCGGACGAACCCTGGAAAATCACTTCTTCCATCTTGGCGCCGCGGAGCAGGCGAGCGCGCTGCTCACCAAGAACCCAGCGCACCGCGTCTGAGACGTTGGACTTTCCGCAGCCGTTCGGGCCGACGATCGCCGTCACCCCGTGGTCGAATTGCAGTTCGGTGGGATCCGCAAAGGACTTGAAGCCATGCAATTCGAGCTTGGTGAGCCGCACCTAGTCTGATCTCCCGGTTCTGTAAGCCACGATTGGAACGCCGCCTGCTTCCCGCACCAGTGCTGCCATCGTCAGGGCCTGGGCGACCGTCTCAAATGCCCCGGCGTAGACGCGCACCGTCCCATCTTCCTGCGCCAGCGCATACGGTGCGACGCCCTTGGCGCGCCACACGTCCATCACTGCGCGCGCCCGTTCCGGTGATGCCCCGTCAGCCAGAAGCAGGCCAAACGGAGCCCGGATCACTGCGCCACCATCACGTCGCACAACGCCGTCTTCACGAAGCGCACGAAGCGCCGAATCTGCGCTGCGTGCGGCACGCCATGCGCCGTACATCACCTTGTGCCACCGCGCGGCGCGGCTGACGCCGCTTCGCACAGGAATGACTGAAATTGTCGCGGCCGGGCGTGCTCCTTCGTTCTGTACGTCGGCCAGCAATGAATTTGCATTGGAAGCGGTGTTTGCCGCTACGACTTCGATCGCAAATTCTGCGGCGACCGCCGAATCCTCTGGGGTCAACTGCTCGACGAGCGCGACCGTGTCGGCCACGGCAGGCGCGCCGGGCGCGGCCGGATTGAGTGCGGCGCCGCTCACACGGCGGGCCGGTTCGAGCAGGACCTGGCCGTCCGGCGCGTTCGCGCGACGCACCCAGACGTTGGCTCCGGCGCCCGCAAGCACCACAGCCAGCACGGCGGCGGCTGCAACAACCCATCCAGGCAGCGTTCCGGGCGCTCGCGTTCGCACCGGCGGCGCGAGCACCGCGCCAATGGTCGCCAGGAGAGGGACGCCCGCAGGCGCCGATGCCGGGCTGCCGGCGTAGAGGAGCTGGGCACCAGCCTCACCGAGTGTGCGGAGCACTGGCGACGAGTCCGAGCACACGGCAATCAGGAGGCCACCTGCCTCACCAAAACCGCGGATCAGGCGCGCCCAGCGGTCGGGATCGAGTACCGACGGCTCAAATCGCACGCTGCTGCCGGCCGGCAGGATGAAAAGCGATGCGTTGCCCTCCACAGTGCGCGCGACTTCGCTGAGAGCGAGGTTGTCCCGAAAACACTCGGTAAGCCCTGCGGCGTCCTCGCCGCCCGCGAGCGCGTAAACCGCACCAAGGTCGCCCACCAGGTCGGCAAGCGCCACACGGCGGCTGGCCGACGCACTCTTGGCGATTGCCACCGCGAATTGAGCGGCGTGTTGGGGGTCTGCGGCCGCGACCACAACCGCCGGCTGGGACGCGATGTGCGCCGCCACGTCGGCAGGTCGGTCGAAATGCGCCGCGGGAGAGGGCCGCGGCGCGCGCGTCACGGGACTTCCTCGTACACCCAGTAGGGGAGTCCAGTGCGCCGTCCGGCGCGCTCGGCCTCATCGCGTGAGGTGAATGGGCCGGCGACGATTCTCCAGATCGTCGTGCCGTCGCGGCTACCGGCGACGACTTTCACCGTTTGGCCTTCAATCTTTATCGTCGACGCCAATGTGCGCGCGCGTTGCTCATCGAGCAGTGCGGCGAAGGAGAGCGTCCAGTTGCCCTCGCGAGGGCGCTCCTCCACGACGGATTCCTCGCGCGGCGGCACAACAGGCGCTCCGGGGTTGGCAGTGCGCGGTGGTTGCGCGACCGGTGTGATGCCGACGCTGTCGCGCGTGGCGACCTCAAGCGTGTCAGTCGAGTCCGAGTCAAAGCTCACCGGTTGGTCCAGCCCCTTGGCCCGTGGCCGAAACCCATTCCAGCGAATGAGCGCCCACAAGTCGTCCGCCCCGCTCGCGTACCGCCGCCGCACACGGCCGGTGAGCGGATCCACGTCCACGGCATCGAGTGAATCCAGGGCGAGAATGGCGCCATCCGGGGCAACCAGCGGAAGGTCGGATCTCCAGCGGCTGACGATGACTCGAACCACGCGCGCGTCGGCTACGGAAATCACGGCCACCGAGTCATGTTCTGCGAGCCGCGCGAGCAGGTAGCGCCCGTCAGGATCCATGCGCAGCGCGCTTGGCGGCGCGGAGACAACGATTGACCGGTCCACGCGTTCTTCATAGCGATCGATCACCACAATCTCCGGCTCACCGGCGAGTGCGACGTACACCCGGTCGCCGCTGGGCGTCGCTACGGCATCCGCTGCGGGGCCGGGAAGGGCAATGGTGCGGGTTCGGGCAAGGTCGCGCACGCGCACCCCCGCGAGGCCGGAGTCGGTCGCGAAATAGACCCGGTCGCCAAGCGCCGTTTGCACAGCGAACGCGACCTTGGGTACCGATGCGGTGTCAGTGATGCGCGCTTCGGGCGGGTACAGTCGCCGCAACACACCGCGTTCGCCGAGGTCATTGAGCAGCACAAGGGACCCATCCGGCTGCGGGAGCAACTGCCGCGGCGTCAGCGCCGAGGGGTGTGTCCAGTCGCCGCTCGGCGTAAGTCGCTGTACGCTCCGCCTGGGATTGATCCCGTAGATCGCCCAACCATCGGCGCTCGCGAGTTCCTCCATTGGCATCGTCGACGCCGGCGCGATCGTGCCGAGTCGGAGTTCCACGCGGCCCGGCACGCCACGCCGGTCCACGTACGCGAGCGTTCCCTGTTCCGCATCGAAAGCGAGCAGGGACGCGAGTGGCGGCGCGGACTGGGTCGATGCCCAGACCACCGAATCGCGTGCCCAGCGGTAGGCCCGCACGGTGCCTCCGTCGATGGGCAGGCGGACCAGCACGGCATCCGGGCCCGACCATGCGGCGCGATTGACCGACGGCGCCGACGAAAACCCGTCGCCGCACCCGGCGAGGGCAATGGTCAGGAGCAGAAGAGGGCCAAAGCGCACGCTGAAAGCTAGCGATTTCGCATTGCAGAAAAGCCAAAGCGGGCGGCCCGTGGGACGCCCGCATTGGGATGCTGCTCGTCCGCAGAGTGTGCCGCGCCTAGTACGACGGCCCGATTGAAAAGAGCCAGTACCCCTTCTTGGCGAACCCGTCTCGCGGGATCGTGTAGTCCCAGCGCAGGATGGCAATATTGAACAGGTTCATGCGCACGCCGTAACCAAGACTGCGAAGCGGGTAGCGCTGGCGCGTGAAGTCGTAGTTGTCAGGACGGGTGAGCGTGAGTTCCTGGCCGCCGCTCCATGCCACGCCGGCGTCATAGAAGAAGAGGCCATCAATCGGCGGAAGCGCGATGGGCAGGATCCCCAGGTCAAAACGCCTGACCAGCGGGAAGCGCAGTTCTGCGCTTGCCACTGCGATGCGGCTTCCGACGAGCTGTACGGCCGAGCAGGTGGCCGCGCTGTTATTGGAACCGTTCGCTCCATTCGTTCCGCAGTCGGCGGCGTTCCAGTTTTCGCGGTCGTAGCCACGAAGGTAGAACGGGTAGCCCACATACTTCGGGTACCGCAGTTCGCCCTTGCCCACGGATACGTCGGCGAAGAATCGCGTGGCCAGCGTGAGGTAACTGAAGATGACTGCATCGTACCGCCGCAGGTCGGCGGAGTAGTTCACCCAGCTGCTGTCGGAAGAGAGATTGGGACGTACCTCAGCGCGGTACCGGCGGCCGAAAATCGGGCCCGTGCTGCCATTCAGCGCATTGTCGTACACGTACGCAGCGTACGGTGCCGTATAGTTCAGCGTCCCGGCGCCGCGAATGCTGTCGAGCTGCAGGCCGTACTGACGATAGAAGCCGTCGAATGCCTGCCGTAGATACATCCGCGAGCGGTCGATACTGGTGAACTCCCCGCCGATTTCAAACCGTTCGAATCGGCTCAGCGGGTAAGCCGCTTGCGCGAACGCCTGGCGGATGACGTAGCGCTCGATGGTCTGCGACTGGACGCCAAACCCATTGGCGCCGATCGGTGTTTGCGTGTAATCGCTGAGGAAGAAGTAGGGTTGCTGCGTTGCGCCCACCGCCCAGCCAAGCCGCCTCGCCGAGTTCTGGAAGATCAGGAACGCCTGCGCCTCCTCAAAACGTCCGTTCAGGCTGCCCGACACCGCGAGCTGGCGATTACCCAGGAGATCGCCGAACACCAGTGTGCTCCCACCGTAAACGCCGCGGCCAAAACTTTCCGTGGTGTAGCCAATGGACGGGCGCGAGATGTATTCCGGGCGGAGGGTAGCCTTGTACGCCTCGGGCTTGAGCGACGACTCCGGGGGCAGCGCCATCGCCACGCTGTCAAGCAGCGCGGCAACAGACACTGGTGAGGTCGACCCCGGCGCGCCGGGTGCCGGCACTTCGGCTGAGGGACGGATGCCCGTTGGACTTCGATAGATGGAGACCCGGCGGCCAAACGTCGTGTCCCGCGTCGCTTCGACGTTGCGTTGCGCAATCGACTGCAGCTCGCGCGCGGCGTCGGCCCGGGCAATAGCGGCCGAGTCGCGAACGGTGAGCGGGGCGCCCGCGCCCGCCGCACCCCCGGCGACGCCTGCGGCCGATGCCAGCGCCGTGGCGACCGGCTGGACGTACGGTTCCTTCTTGAGCTGCCGCGGATTGGCGAGCGACCAGATCGTGTAATCGCCGTTGTCCATGTAGACGAACGCCAGTTTGTCGGCCTGACGCGCCCACGACATCGCGGGACTGTTCTCCGTCACCGAGGCAACGCCGCCGATCAGCTTCGTGAGCTGATAGTGCGCCTTCGCATCGAAATCGTACAGGAACACCTGTGCGATGCCGCTGCGGTCGCTGATGAACGCGAGCGAGCGGCCATCAGGTGCCCACTGGGGGTTGAGGTTCTTGCCGCCCTGACCGGGGATCGTCTCGATGGTGTTCGTCTCGAGATCCAGGATGTTCACCTGCCACCGGCCGAACTTGAGCACGGAGAGGTCGGTGCTCGGTCCGCGGTTGCTCACAAAGGCGATGCGCCGCCCGTCCGGGGACCAGGCCGGCATCAGCGCGCCGAAGAAGTCGTTGGTCAGCGCACGCAGGTTCCGGCCATCGGCGTCAATCATGTACAGGTTGCTGAATCCGCCCTTGCTCCCGGCAAACACCAGGCGACGCCCGTCCGGCGACCACGACGGCCCGATCATCTGGTCGAGCCCCGTGTCGAGCCGACGAGGCGCGCGCCGAGAGCGCGTGTCGATCAGGTAGAGCACATCCTTGCCCTGGCGCTGCGCCGTGTAGGCCAGCGTACGGCCGTCGGGGGAGAAGGCGCTTTGCGAATATGCATATCGCAGTTCCTCCGTCTCCGGGTTCAGCGTGCTGTTGGTGAGCCGCTTCATCCGCTTGCCCGTGAGTGCATCGGCCAGGTAGAGGTCGAGGAAGACCTCGGCGCGGAGCAGCGAGCCCGTGGAGATGTACGCGATCTGGCGGCCGTCATTGGACAGCGCCGGTGCCACATAGACCGGAATGATCGCGGACGTCCGCCGCGGGTTCAGCAGGGGCTGCGCAAACTTGCGCGGCCGCTCGAGGTTGGCGATGCCCGGGAGGTGTTCCGACTGAAGGGTTTCCTTCCACTCTTCCCCGAGATCGTCGAGTTCGTAGCCGGTGAAGCGCTTGAACGCGCGGTCCACGCCCGATGAGCCGACGCCCTGCAGGATCTCACCGATGATCTCGTCGCCCCAGCGCTTGCCGATGTAGCGCCAGAATGACTCTCCGTACCGGTACGGAAACCAGCGTCCCGGATCGAACGTCATTTGCTCGATGCTCGGGATGTTGCCGTTCAAGGCCGCATCGCGCACCACGGCATCCGTCGCCGGGTGGTCCGGACCCACCGACAGGTACTCGGCCATGCCCTCGGCGAACCAGAGCGGCAGCTGGCCGCCGGCAAAATCCGCGGCCATCACGCTCGCGCCGGTGCGGCCGCGGAACTGGATGTCGTACTGGAACTGGTGGACCATTTCATGTGCGAGCACATGTTCGGTCTCCGCCATGTCCTGGCCGAAGAAGAACATGTTGCGCTGCCGGAGTGCGTCGGTGACGCCGCCCGTGCCTTCACCGAGGTCGCCGGTCACGTTGTTTTGCGCAAAATCGCCGCGCGAAGCAAACAGGACGATCGGCTTGCGTTCACGGAACTGGTAGTTCAGCAGCCGTGAAAGGCGCGCATACGACCGCTCGGCCATCCGCGCGACCATGTTCGCGGCGGTCTCGATCTCCGGGTAGTAATGCACTTCAAAGTGGTCGGTGCGCACCACCTTCCATTCGAAGCGCTTGAACTGCACCTGGTTCTGTCCGAAGTAGGCCTGCGCGCCAGCATGTACTGCCGGAGCGGCAACAGCTAAGCTGGCGGCGGCCAGGCGGAGCAGCGTGATCCCGAAGAGGCGCTTACGCATCGGCAGAAACCCCCTGACGGTTCAGCGCAAGCACTGGGGCATCGCCCCACAGGCGCTCAAGCTGGTAGAACGACCGCATCGATGGATGAAACACATGCACCACAACATCTCCAAAGTCCAGCACAGCCCAGCGGCCCTGCGTGAGACCGTCGGCTCCAAGCAATTGGGTGCCCTCGGCGGCCATTGTTTCAATCACCCGTTCAGCAACGCTACGGACGTGGGTATCGGACGTGCCCGACGCAATCACGAAATAGTCGGTCATGCTCGTCACCCCGGCCAATTCCAGCACGACAACTTCGTTCGCCTTGGCGTCATCACAAGCCGCGGCCGCTCGCCGTGCCCGCTCAGCGCTCGCCCGTTCCGCCTTTCGCGCGGGTGGATTCACTTCGCCCCCGCGATCGGCCGTGCCCGCGCCTCACGAATAATAGGACGCGGACGCGCCTGAGTTCCCTTGTTCCACCCAGCGCACAGCGGAAGACGCAAATCGCACGGTGGCGTTAGCGCCACCGTGCGATTCACACCCTGCGTGCGGTCGGCGAGAGCCGAGCGCATCACGCCTTGATCACCCAAACCTTGATCTCGGCCTTTACATCGGCATGGAGCTTGATCGGCACCTTGTACACGCCAAGCGCGCGGATAGGCTCGTGCAGGTCGATCATCCGCTTCTCGATGTGCAGACCCTGGGCTTCGAGCTGCTGTGCGATGTCGCCCGAGGTCACCGAGCCAAACAACTTGCCTTCTTCGCCGACGCGGGCCGAGAAGGTGAGCGACACGGGCTCGAGCTTGTTTGCGACTTCCTGCGCCGCGTTGCGGCGCGCGTTTTCGGCCTGCTCCAGGCGGTCCTTCTCCTGGGCAATACGCTTGAGGTTGCCCGGCGTCGCCTCGTAGGCGATGCCGCGCGGCAACAGGTAATTGCGGGCAAACCCAGGTGACACCTTCACCACATCGCCAGGATGGCCGAGCTTGTCGACTGCTTCACGAAGAATGACTTCCATTTCAGTGCCCCTGTATCAGGTTTTTTTGACTTTGGCGCGGGAGCGCCAGTCGAGCCAGGTATCTCCGACACCGAGCCCGAGCGCCATCACGCCCAGCACGTTCCAGAACAACAACGCCACTATTACGAGCATCGCCGTGGCCAACCGGCCAGGCGCCCACATCCACATGAATACCCCGACGCCTCGAATCGTGTAGAGGGCGCCGAAGAACACCAGCAGGTTTGCACCCACAGCGCGGACGAGCGCGATCCCCGGTATGAGCATCATACCGAGCCCGGCCACGACCCCCCACACCATGTGGTCGCTGAACCGGAACTCTTTCACCGACGCGAGTGGCGGGCCGATGCGCGCCCGTCCCACCCGGTGATAGAGTGCCCACGCCAAGGCCAGCGCGGCGAGGGCTTCAAGCGCCGCGAGGGCGGGGAACAGCGTACGGGTCGTCACCGGAAGTGCCGCAAGCTGCGTTTCCACGAGGGTGGACATCTCGCCCGCCTGCGGGTTTTCCGTAACGAACTCCTTCCACTCGGGAAGCGACGTCATCTGTCGCCACCCAGACCGCGACTGCTCGGCTCGGCGGCCTGCCTCCGCGGCTACGCCGTCGGCGACTCGTGTGGGACCGCCCGGCACCGCCACGATCAGGGCGAATGCCACACCAAGGGCGATGGCGACGGCCCGCAAGCCACGCGGCAAGAAGGGGAGGGAGTCGTCGCGCCGAACGGCGGCAATCACACCGAACGTGGCCGCCACGAGCAGCGCCCAGCCCCCCTGCAGGAGGGCAAAGAGCCCGGCACCGGCAAACTGGCTGACCGACCAGGCTGCCACGAGCACCCACACCACCGCGAGCGCCCCCCGTCCGCCCGCCAGCCAGCCCGTGACGGCCAGCGCGGCAAACGCCGGCGCAAGCAGCAATGCGGTCTGGTCGGTAGGAACAACGATTCGCACGAGCGGGGTGATCGGGATGATCAAAAACGCGGCGGTGGCGAGCACGACCGGCCCCCAGCCCCGCTCACGCGGGACCGGGACATCAGCCGGTTCGGTCGCGACCGCCGTCACGGTCAGCCCTGGTGGCCGCGATTATAGGGGAGCAGCGCGAGGTAGCGCGCCTTCTTGATCGCCACCGCCAGCTGGCGCTGGTGGCGCGCATCGACCCCGGAAAGCCGGCTCGGCAGGATCTTGCCGTTATCGGTGATGAAGCGCGCGAGGAACCGTTCGTCCTTGTAGTCGACGTAGCGGATCCCGGCTTCGGTGATCGGGCAGGCCTTCTTCTGTCTGCGCATGGATTATTCCTCGTCGTCGTCATCGTCGTCCGCCCGGCGACGGGCGGCGAGCTGTTCTTCGGTCATCGGCGGTGCGCCGAGATCGTGTTCGTGGGCGGTGATCAGGTAGCGCACCACGCTGTCGTCAAGCTTGAGCGAACGCTCAAACTCCGGCAGTACCTTCGGGTCCACGTGGAACCGGGCGATGATGTAGTAGCCCGTCTCCTTGGTGCCGATCTTGTACGCCAGCTGGCGCCGACCCCAATGGTCGAGCTTGATCTCCTGGGTGGTGCCCAGCAGACCGTGGTGCTTGGCGAGTTTTTCGTTGATGGCGGCGTCTTCGAGCGCAGCGTCGAAGATGTACACCGCCTCGTATTCACGAGACAATGAGGCAATCCTCCTTTGGGCTTATCGCCCCCCGCGGGTTGCCGACGCAGGGGGAGGCAGGTCTCGGGCCCGACGGACGCCGGCTGAGACCATATGCAGTTATGGCTTGAACTTAGCAGCTGCAGCAAGACGAGTCAACGAACGGCGGCCGACTGCCGATGGCGCCGCGGGACGGGTAGACTAGTAGGATGCCCACAACACTTTCCGCGGCGTCGCGGGTAGTGGCGACGCCAGACCACGTGGCCACCACGCTGTCGGGTGACGCGATCATCCTCGGGATGACCGACGGCGTGTATTACGGCCTTAACCCCGTGGGAACGCGGATTTGGGAGTTGGTGCGGGACCCGACCACGCTCGGCGAGGTCGCGACCACCATCGCCCGGGAGTTCGATGTCTCAATGGAGCAGGCGTTGGCGGACTTGCTGGTTTTGGCCGGCGAACTGGAGTCCCGACACCTGCTGAACGTCGTTGCTGCAGAGGCTTCGTAGCTTCATCGCGTTGCCGGCGGCCGAGCGCCGCCTCGCCCTGCGCGCCATCGCGCTGCTGGGTGGAGTGCGGGTCGCCCTGCGGATCATCCCGTTCCGGCAACTCCAGCGCTGGGCCGCGCGCTTGCGGCCTCCGCGAAAGCCCGCTGAATCGGGCCCGGTCGCGGTTCGCCGCGCCGTGATCCGGGCGGCGCGCACGCTTCCGGGGAGCACCTGCCTTGCGCAGGCGATCGTGGCGCAGCGGCTCCTTGCACAAGCGGGCTATGAAGCCGCGCTCCGGATAGGCGTAGTGTCTACCCCCACGGCACTCGAACCGCGGGCAATTGAGGCCCACGCGTGGGTGGAAGCTGACGGACTGGTGGTGGCCGGCGAGGGGAAGATCGATCGCTACACCGCACTCGCGTCGTTCGACCGGCCGCGATGAAACTGTTCGTCCTCGAGTGGAACCGCAGTGCCCGTGGTGAAGATGGCGCGGCCGCACCCACGCTGTTCGCTGCCAGCGGCGCGCTGATTGCTCACGATGGTCCTCTTCACGTCGTTGGAGACATCCAGCTCCACGCGCGAGAGGAACTGCGACGCAGGCTCGCGAGCGCAGGCGTTTCCGCGGACGCCGGCACCGGTGACGGCAGCCTGATCCTCGCGGCCTGGCGAGCCTGGGGCCCAACGTGCGTTGATCGGATCATCGGGGACTTCGCGTTCGCATTGTGGGACGACGGCCGCCGCGAGGTCTTTTGTGCACGCGACCAGCTTGGCGTGCGTCCGCTGTACTACGCCGACGTTCGCGGCGCCTTCGTTTGCAGCAACGCCATCGCTGCCATCCGCCAGCACGCGCAAGTTTCCTCACAGGTCCACACCCCGGCGATCGTTTCGTTCCTGGAATGCGGGTGGAATACCGACCTTGGGACGACGACTTTTTCGGACATCAGGCGCCTGCCCCCCGGTCATACGATGAACGTGCGCACGGATGCGGCGCCCGCGCCGCACCGATACTGGCAGTTCCCCGTCCCCGAACCACTCGTCTATTCGTCCGATACTGACTACATCGAGCACTACCGTCAGGTGCTCAGTGACGCGGGACGCGACCGGACGGGCGACGGGCCAGTGGGGTTGATGTTGAGCGGAGGACTCGACTCCACCAGTCTGGCCGCGACGCTCCGCCGGACTGCCCCGGCGCAGCTGGTGACGGCGTACACCACGGACGTCGGCGCGATCGTTCCGAACGACGATGTTCGCCTTGCGCGGCTCGTCGCTTCGAGACTGGGGATGCCGCACGACGTATCGGCCGACATTCCCCAGGCGCTCGAACACCTCACGGACTCGACGTTTCACCCGCCCGAACCGC
>JARIET010000063.1 GCA_031127185.1 Gemmatimonadota bacterium
GCGATCAACTGCGAAAGTTGTCACGGGCCGGGCCGTCGGCACGTGCAACTGGCGGAGAGCGGAGAGATAGCGCGCAGCGCGGACATCGGGCTCGGATCGTTGACCACACTCGATAAGGACGCGTCGAACCGGGTCTGCTTCCAGTGCCACAGTGTGAAGGATCAACTCCAGGAGCGGTACCTGCCCGGCGACTCGCTCGAACTGTTCTACTCGCTCCGTCTGCCGACGCTGGGCGATCGGCCGCTGCACTCCGACGGGCGGGTCCGCACGTTCGCGTATCAAGAGGCCCAGTCGTACAGCGATTGCTACGTGCGGGGCGGAATGACCTGCACCGCCTGCCACGATCCGCACACACAGTCGTATCGAACGGTGGCCGGCGCGCCAATCCCTGGACGCCTCGATGACCGCCAGTGCACGTCGTGCCATCCCAGCAAAGCCATTGATGTCGCCGCGCATACCCAGCATTCGGCCGGCTCGGCAGGGAGTCGCTGCACGGCGTGTCACGCGCCGTACCTGCAGCAGCCAGAAACAATGAATCGCCAATCCGGTCGCGCGCCGATTCGCTATGCACGCTCCGACCACGCGTTCCCGATTCCGCGGCCTCGCGCGGACAGCGCGCAAGGAGTCCGTACGGCCTGCGCGGCCTGCCACGGCAAGAGTACGACCGCGCAGTTGGAAGTGCAGGTGGCGGCCGGGTGGGGCGAACTCAAGCCGCCTTCGGTGGCCGCACCATACGACAAGGCGCGGACATTCGCCGCTCTGGCCGCGCGGTTCGAGACGGCCGGCGCGCCGGACCGCAGTCCAGCGATGGGAGACGAGCGCGCTGCCCTGATGGCACAGATGCGCGACGCGGATGTCGATATTCGCGCGTTGGCGTTGGCCACGCTCCACCTGCGCAACGGGACTGATCCCAGCGCGCGCCGGGCAATTGCGCGCACAGCGGCCCGCGAAGGCGCTCAGGATTTTGCGCTTCGATCGCGGTGGGCCACGATTCTGGGGTTTGCTGGCGATCGGTTTATGGAAGCCGGTGACCTGACCGCCGCCCGCATGGCCTACGATCGTGCTCTCGAGGTGATGCCGGACCACCCACGGCTGCTGCAGAACCGGGGTAACGCGGCGCGCGCGGCAGGGGACGCCGGGGTGGCGATTGCTTCATATGAAAGGGCGCTGGCACGCGAACCCGGCAACGCGCTCACCCTCGTGAATCTGGGAATCGCCCATCAATTGGCCGGCGACTCAGTGCCTGCGGCCGAGGCGTTTCAGCGGGCGGCGGAGATCGATCCCGCCGAACCGCTCGCCTGGTTCAACCTGGGGAATATCACGCTGACGCGTGGCGATCTGGCTGGGGCTGCCGGACATTTCCGCAGGGCGCTCGCGCTCGACGGATCGCTGGTCGACGCGCATTTCCAGTTGGCGCGTATCGCACTGCTCACCCGCGACACCCGAGCGGCATTGATCGCGCTGCGCCAAGGGTTGGCGCTGGACTCCTCGAACGTCGCGGCGAGAAATCTCCTGATCGAGTTGGTCCGAGCGCCGAAACCGTGACCGCAGCTACGCCTAACTGCTACCGGGTGTTGACAGAAACGACGCTGGAGAGGTATTTAGGGGTGCCGTAACCGGCCTCGCTGATCGCTGGATTCGCTTGGCGCGTCCGGAGTTACCAAGGTTTTTTTTCGTGCATTCCCCCCAATGCCGGAGGGTAGGTCATGCTGCAGTCCCTGAGGTGGCGCATCGCCACCGCGCTCGTGGCCCTGGCGAGCCTTGCGCTCCCGGGCGCCGTTTCAGCCCAAGGTACCGGAACCGTGGAAGGTACGGTTACGGATGCCGCGTCCCAGCGCCCGCTGGCGAATGTGCAGGTGTCCATCCAGGGAACGGGGGCCACGGTCGGCGCCCTGACCACTGCGGCGGGCACCTTTCGCATTCCCAACGTTGCGGTTGGGACCCAAACGGTGCGCGCGCGCCTGATCGGCTACGCCGCCGCGACGGCAACCGTCAGCGTGACCGCCGGCGGAACCGGGCGAGTGAACATCGAGCTCCGGCAGTCGGCCATCGAGCTCTCGGCGGTCGTGACGACCGGCACTGGTGGCAGTCAGGTGGAAGCCCGAAAGCTGGGCAATACGGTTGCATCGGTTGAGATGCCGACGAACGTCCCGGTCGCCAACTTCTCGGACGCGCTGCAAGGCCGCGAGCCGGGCCTGATGATGCTTCCGTCGTCCGGCACCACGGGCGAAGGCGCCCGTATCCGGATCCGCGGCAATGCATCGCTGTCGCAGAACAACGAACCGATCGTCTACGTCGACGGCGTGCGCATCGATAACGGCGGCGGGTTCGGCGGCGGCTTCGTGGGCACCGGCGGCGGTGGTCGTCCGTCACGCCTCGACGACATCAACCCGTCGTCGATCGAGAAGGTCGAAGTCCTCAAGGGTGCCGCAGCGGCAACGCTATATGGCACGGAAGCTTCGGCCGGCGTCATCCTGATCACGACCAAGAAGGGTGCCGTCTCGAACACCAAGTGGTCGCTCGATGTCGAGCAGGCCGCCAAGACATACCCGAAGGCCCGCATTGAGGATCAATACGGCTTCTCGGGCCGGACGTGCGGCATCAGCGCAACGGCGAAAGCCTGCGCCGACACGCAATCCACGCGGTTGGCCGCCCATTTCGGCTACCCGATCAGCGCATACCAGGTGATCAACCAGAACGTCCCGACGCAACTCTTCGAGACGGGCAAGGCGACCACAGTCAGCGGTCAGGTGACCGGTGGCACTCCGCTCTCGACCTACTTCGCCTCCGTGCGCGCCTATCGCGAAGACGGTCCGTTCACGGCGAACAACTTCGACTGGCCCGATGCCCAGGGGAACACACGCGGGGTGTTCATGAAGGACATCGCTAACAAGTATCAGGGCACGATGGCCATTGGCCTCACACCCACGAAGGAGTTCAAGCTCCAGTTCAACTCGTTGTTCGCGCTGACGCACAACGAAGTTCCGCAGAACAACAACAGCATCTACGCGCCGTACACGATCGGCCTGTTCTCGAAGCCTGAGAACGCGCAGTGCGACGCATCAAAGACCAGCGCCACGGATCCGAGCTTTGGCAGCCTCGGCAACGGGCTTTGCAAGGGCTCGGGCAACCCGACCGGCGCCAGCGCGTTCGGTTCGCAGCGTGAAATGGTTCAGGAAGAAGTCAAGCAGGACGCGCGCCACTACAATGGCTCGGTTCGCGCCAGCTTCATCCCGTCGGCAACGCTCAACTTCGATGCCACGTTCGGCATCGACTACACGGCGCAGCGCTCGACCCAGTTCCTCGGGTTCGGCAACAACGTGGACCGCCGCATCAACCGCGCGAACAACGGTTTTGCGAGCGTGGACAATCGGTCGAACCAGGTCCTGACGCTCTCCGTCAACGGCGGCTGGACGAGCACCATTCCCTTCGTGAACTTCTCGTCGAACCTCGTGTTCGGCGGCCAGGGTTTCATCACCCGGACCAACGTCGAAGGCGGCAATGCGACGGCGTTCCCGGGCCCAGGTATCGAAGTGCTGGGTGGTGCGGCGAGCCCGCAGGTGTTTGAATCGTTCGCCTCGATCGTGAACACCGGTATGTTCGCGCAGGAGCAGCTCGGCTGGCGCGACTGGGTGTTCGCCACGGTCGGTGGTCGGTATGACTACAACTCGGCGTTCGGCAAGACGTCGGGCGGCGTGTTTTATCCGCAGGCGTCGTTCTCGTTCGTGCTCAGCGATCGCAACGGGTACTCGGACAGCTTCATCGGCAAGTACCTGTCCACATTCCGCATCCGCGGTGCACTGGGCAAGGCGGGACGCCAGCCGGGTGCCTTCGACAAGCTGACCACGTACTCGCCGCTGACTGCATCGACGGGCCCAGGCCTCGTTCCAGGCAACCTCGGCAACCCCGAACTCAAGCCCGAGATCTCGACTGAGATCGAGGTCGGCGCCGAGATCGGCCTGTTTGACGACAACGTCTCGGTTGACCTGACCCGCTGGCAGCGCAATCTCAAGGATGCACTGGTGGCCCGTCAGTTCCCGGTATCCGGCGGCTTCCGCGCGCTTCAGCTGGACAACATCGGCGAGATGCGCTCGTGGGGCTATGACGTAAAGGTGAAGGCCTTCCTGGTCAACCGGGCGAATCTCTCGGCCGACGTGTTCGCATCAACGGCCTTCCTCAGCCAGATCGTTTCGAGCCTGGGTGGCGCGCCGCCGCTCAAGGTTGGCGGCAGCTATCCGCGCTACCGCAACTTCATCAAGGAAGGCTACGCGCCCGGCACGTTCTTTGGCGCACGCCTGCCGCTGGCCTGCCAGGCCGGTAGGACTACGCACCCGGACGGTGGCGTTTGCATCGCGCAGGGCCAGCTCCCGGTTGACCTGAACGGCAACCGCATTCCGGACACGGAGGCGGAAGTGCTCGCCTACCTGGCATCGCCGCGTACGTTGACGAACGTCAACCCGATGCAGTCGGACGACAACAAGAATGGCGATCCGCTTGACCACTTTGACGGCAAGCCGCTCCCGGACTTCGAAGGCGCGTTTGGTGGTTCGCTCACGTGGCGGAAGAACTGGCGCGTGTCGACCAACTTCGAGTATCGCGGTGGCAACTACACCATCTCGAACCTGACGCAGGCCTTCCGAACCGGCAGCCCGACGAACGGCGGCAACACAGAGCGTCGCGCGACGATCGAGTCGATCATCCAGAACCCGGCCAGCACGGCCGCGCAGCGGCTCGATGCGGCCAAGGAATACTGGGGTTCGATTGCCGCGCTCTCGCCGTACGACGGACTCAACCAGCAGATGCCGGGTGACTTCATCCGCTGGCGCGAGCTGAGCCTGACGTACACGGCGCCGACGTCGTGGGCGGCGAAGGTTGGCGGCAGCGACATGTCGATCACATTCGCTGCACGCAACTTCATGATGTGGACGAAGTACCCCGGCGTTGACCCGGAAGTGAACGTCTTCGGCCGTGGCGGCGGTGGCGGAACTGACCAGAACGTCGGCGAGTCCATTGACGCCTTCGGATTCCCGATTCCGAAGCAGCTTTCCTTCAACATTCGCGTGGGCTTCTAACGATGACGACCCCCCACAACATCTTCGCTTCCACCCGCCGCGCAGTTCGGCTGGTCGCCGGTGCGGGCGTGCTGCTCGTTGCTGGTGCCTGCCAGAACCTGCTCGATGTGGAAAACCCGAACAACATCGCGGAATCCTCGCTCGAAAACCCCGCCTCCGCTGGCCCTCAGGCCAACGGAGCGCTGGGGGCGCTGACCCGGATGTTGAGCGCCACGACAGTCGTGTACTCCGATGCAACCGATGAAATGGATTGGATCGGTTCGCGCGACGCATGGGGTGAGCTCGATCAGGGAATCATCGGCAACCATATCAATGAGTTCGCCGACGGCGCATTCCCGTGGTCGACCGAGGCGCGATACCTCGCCGACCAGACGATCGCCCGCCTGGAAAAGTTCGACACGGACGGGGTCCTTTTGACCCGTTCGGACTTGATGCGGTCGTACCTCTACGGTGCGGTGGTGTATGCCTCCATCGCCGACATGTACGATGATTTTGCGTTTTCGAACAAGACTATCGCTGCCGCACCGGTTGGCCGCGCGAACATGTTCAAGTTGTACGACACGGCGGTGGGCTACCTCGACAAGGCACTCGCCATCGCGACGTCCAACTCCGACCGGTTCAACATCCTCGCGTACCGCGCGCGGGTGAAGCACGGCAAGGGCGTTTGGCAGAAAGTGACGCCCAAGGGCACCTCGGCACCGGCCCAGCCGCTGGTGAACGACGCTGGCGCAGTTGCGGATGCCAACGCAGCGATCGCCCTTGCCTCGCCCGACCAGGAGTTCAACCTGGTGAACAATCAGGAAGCCACGGCCGGCATCAACGTCTGGTTCGAGGTCAACGGGCGCAACGAAAGCGCTCCGGGCGCGACGTATGTCGTGAATCCGTTGAGCGTCACCGACAAGTACGTCGCCAAGCTGCGGGACCCGGTGTCAAACACGCCTGATGCACGGTTGCAGGCACGCCTGACCGCGTTCAAGGCGTTTGGGACGCTCTCCGGTACGTTGTGGATCACCAGCGTCCGTGAGCTGCGGCTGATCCTGGCCGAGGCGGCTCTGGCTGCGAACAACGTGGCCGAGTTC
The DNA here is from genome assembly GCA_031127185.1 of Gemmatimonadota bacterium. Lineage (GTDB taxonomy): Bacteria > Gemmatimonadota > Gemmatimonadetes > Gemmatimonadales > Gemmatimonadaceae > Fen-1231. The sequence continues at coordinate 6,152 of JARIET010000063.1, forward strand.
ACCACACAGCTCAATATGGTGCGCGCGATGGATGGCAAGCCCGCGTTCACCGGTCAGATTGCGAATACCACGATGCTCGCGTACGAGCGTCAGGCGCAGCTGTGGCTCATGCGCCGCCGCCTGATGGACATGTACCGGTTTGGACAAAAGGACCCGAAGTGGACGACGAGCTCGAACTACGACTCGGCGTTCAGTCAGGTGGGGCTGCTCTTCCCGATCACGAATGTGGAGAGGCTGGCCAATCCCTGCTACAGCGATCCAACGAAGTGCCAGTAGGGAAGTGATTTCGAAGTAGCGTGGGGCGGGTCTGCTGTCAGCAGGCCCGCCCCACGAAGTTTCGTGGCTAGATTCCTGGCGGGTGCAAGCTCGAGATCTTCAATGAGGGACGGATGACAGTCAGGTTTCGTCGATCAGCCGGCATCGTTCTTGGCGCACTTCTGCTGTTGAATACGGCGTGTTACGCATATGCTCCGTTGGCAACCGGGGTGAGTGTGGGTCCGGGTACGTCGGTTCGTGTGCATCTCTCGGCGGAAGGCAGCCAGGAGTTGGTCGGTAGCCTTGGTCCGGGCACGGTGGCCGCCATGGGGATGCTCACGGAGCGACGCAGTGATGGGAGCGTGGTGGTTGGCGTTGACGCTGTTGAGCGTCTTGGCGGGGCTCGCCAGTCGTGGTCCGGCGTGAACGTCGTGACGCTGATGCCGCGGCAGATCGCGTCGATCGACGCCAAGACGCTCGACAAGCAGAAGACGCGGGCTGCGGTCATTGGCAGCACGCTGGGGATCATCGCGGTCTTTGCCCTGGCACTTGCCACGGGCGGGGTAAGCGGATCGCCAGCCGACGGTGGGACCCTGCCGCCGCCGTAACGCGGCGCATCGGACCAGAGCCACCGTGGCCATCGCCCGGTTGACATCGGGCGAGACCTCACTATCTTCCTAAGGCTCTGGCAGAATAGATGTTAGGCCAGCGAAAAGATTGTGTTCTTGGGCAAGACCGGCGAACTGCGTGCCGGCACGATGGGCTCGCCAACCTCTCCGAGATCGTACCGAGCTCGGGGTCGCGCGGGGGAGCGATGGACCGCTCCGATCGACGACGCTCGCCCTGCAGCACCGGGGCGCGCTGAGACTCCCGAAAAGCAACGCAGGACAATTTGACGTCAGTGCTGGAGCGTTGTTTTTCAGAACTGACGCGCCGTGGGTCCCCACCCGTGCAACAGATGCGGGTGCACCCGGCGAGAGCGGATGGACACCGGTCCCCCTGGGGATGCTGGTCCACCCGCATTTGTGTTCCGGTGAAGCCACGCAACCGCTGCCCCACGAGGGGCGCGATCAACGAAGAGAGCACGAAGAGCAGATGAGTCAATCGACGGGTCGCGAAACCGAACTGAAGCATTACCGCAACATCGGCATCATGGCCCACATTGATGCCGGGAAGACGACCACGACTGAGCGCATCCTCTACTACACGGGGAAGTCGCACAAGATTGGTGAAGTCCACGATGGCGCCGCCACGATGGACTGGATGGAGCAGGAGCAGGAACGCGGCATCACGATCACGTCTGCGGCGACGACCTGCTTCTGGAAGCGCCACGGCTCCACGCACAAGACGGATGAGGCGACGGGTCCGGAATACAGGATCAACATCATCGACACGCCCGGTCACGTGGATTTCACGGTGGAAGTCGAGCGGTCGCTGCGCGTGCTTGACGGCGCCGTGACGCTGCTGGACTCGGTTGCCGGCGTCGAGCCGCAGACCGAAACCGTGTGGCGCCAGGCCGATCGCTACAAGGTGCCGCGCATCATTTTCGCGAATAAGATGGACCGGGTCGGTGCGAACTTCGATCGTTGCATGGAGATGATCCGTGGGCGGCTGACGAAGGAAGCGCACCCGCTTCAGTTGCCGGTGGGGTCGGGCGAGCTCTTCACGGGCCACATCGACGTCATCGAGCGCAAGCAGTACATCTTCGACGAAGAAACGCTCGGCAAGACCTTCACGGTCACCGAGGTACCGGCCGACATGAAGGAGATCGTCGAGCAGACGCGTCACGCGCTGGTCGAGGCCGCGATTCAGTACGACGACGAACTTATCGAGAAGTACCTGGCCGGCGAGACGCTGACCGATGACGAGATTCGCCATGCGATTCGCGCGGCGACGCTCAAGATGCATTTCGTGCCGGTGCTCTGCGGCGCCTCGTTCAAGAACAAGGGCGTGCAGGCGCTGCTCGACGCGGTCATCGACTTCCTGCCGGCGCCGGTCGACGTGCCGCCGATGCAGGGGCACCTGCCGCACCACGACGAGCATTTCGAGACGCGGGAAGTGAGCGACGATGCGCCGTTTTCGGCGCTCGCGTTCAAGATCGCGACCGATCCGTTCGTCGGAAAGCTGACCTTTTTCCGCGTCTATTCCGGCACGATGAAGGCCGGCTCGGGCGTGTATAACTCGACCAAAGACAAGACCGAGCGGGTCGGGCGTCTGCTGCAGATGCACGCCAACAAGCGCGAAGAGATCACCGAAGTGCGCGCCGGCGACATCGCCGCCGCCATCGGCCTCAAGGAAACGCGCACGGGCGATACGCTCTCGGACGAGAACAAGCCGATCATCCTCGAGGCGATGAAGTTCCCGGCGCCCGTGATCGACGTGGCGATTGAGCCGAAGACCAAGGCCGACCAGGACAAGCTGGCGATCGCGCTGCAGAAGCTGGCGGAGGAAGATCCGACATTCCGCGTTCACACGGACGCGGAAACGTCGCAGACGATCATCTCAGGAATGGGCGAACTACACCTCGAGATCATCGTGGACCGCATGATGCGCGAGTTCAAGGTGGACGCGAACGTGGGCCGACCGCAGGTGGCGTATCGCGAGACCATCCGCAAGTCGGTCAACAAGGTGGAAGGCAAGTTCATCCGGCAGTCGGGCGGTAAGGGCCAGTACGGCCACGTGGTCATCAACGTCTCGCCCGCCGAGACGGGGCAGGGCTTCGTCTTCGAAGACGAGATCGTCGGTGGCACGATTCCGCGCGAGTACATCAAGCCGGTTGAAGCCGGCATCAAGGAAGCGCTGGAAAACGGCGTGCTGGCGGGCTATCCGATGGTCGACGTGAAGGTTGCGCTCGTCTACGGCTCGTACCACGATGTGGACTCCAGCGAAATGGCGTTCAAGATCGCGGGCTCGATGGCCATCAAGGAGGCGTGCCGCATTGCGAACCCGGTGCTGCTCGAGCCCATGATGAACGTCGAAGTCGTGACGCCCGATGCGTTCATGGGCGACGTGCTCGGCGACATCTCGGCGCGTCGCGGCAAGATCGGCGGCATGACGCAGCGCGGCGAAGCGCAGGTGATTGCGGCGACGGTGCCGCTCTCGGAAATGTTCGGGTACTCCACCCGCATGCGTTCGATGACGCAGGGGCGCGCGGTGTACTCCATGGAATTCGCGCACTATGACGAGGTGCCGAAGTCGAAGGCAGAAGAGATCGTCAGCAAGCAGAAGTAAGCACAGCGAACCCACGCAGTTCACCATACCACACCAGTTCACCGCAACAAGGAAGCGATCCCATGGCCAAGGCAAAGTTCGAGCGGAACAAGCCACACGTGAACGTCGGCACCATCGGCCACGTTGACCACGGCAAGACCACGCTCACCGCGGCGCTCACGAAGATTTCGTCCGATAAGGGTTTCGGCACGAAGTACATCGCCTATGACCAGGTCGCCAAGGCGTCCGAGTCGCAGGGTCGTCGTGACCCCACGAAGATCCTCACGATTGCCACGTCGCACGTGGAGTACGAGACGACCGCGCGTCACTACGCGCACGTCGACTGCCCCGGCCACGCGGACTATGTGAAGAACATGATCACGGGTGCCGCGCAGATGGACGGCGCGATCCTCGTGGTGAGCGCGGTCGACGGGCCGATGCCTCAGACGCGCGAGCACATCCTGCTCGCCCGCCAGGTCAACGTGCCGAAGATCGTCGTCTTCCTGAACAAGTGCGACCTCGTGGAAGACTCCGAGCTCCTCGACCTCGTCGAGCTCGAAGTGCGCGAGCTGCTCTCCAAGTACAACTACGACGGCGACAATGCGCCGGTGATCCGCGGGTCGGCCATCAAGGCGATCGAAGGCGACGCGGCCTGGATTGCAAAGATCGAAGAGCTGTATTCCTCGCTGGACTCGTTCATCCCGGAGCCGGTGCGCGCCGTGGACCAGCCGCTGCTGATGCCGGTCGAAGACGTGTTCTCGATCACGGGCCGCGGCACTGTGGCCACCGGGCGTATCGACCGCGGCAAGGTGAAGGTGGGCGACGAACTCGAACTCGTGGGCTTCGGCACGGACAAGAAGACCATCGTGACGGGCGTCGAGATGTTCCGCAAGCTGCTGGATGACGGTCAGGCCGGTGACAATGTCGGTCTCCTCCTCCGCGGAGTGGACAAGAAGGAGATTGAGCGCGGCATGGTGTTGGCCAAGCCGGGTTCGATCACGCCGCACACGAAGTTCGAGGCCGAGGTGTACGTCCTCACGAAGGATGAGGGCGGCCGTCACACGCCGTTCTTCAAGGGATACCGTCCGCAGTTCTATCTCCGCACCACCGACGTCACGGGTTCGATCGAGTTGCCGGGCGGCACGGAGATGGTGATGCCGGGCGACAACACGCAGATGGTGATTGAGCTCATCACCCCCGTCGCGATGGAGACGCAGCTGCGTTTTGCCATCCGCGAGGGTGGCCGCACGGTTGGCTCGGGCGTCATCACGAAAATCCTGAAGTAACGACCACAACGAGTTTGCGGTTCGCAGTGAACGGTTGGCGGAGCGCGGTACCGGCCCTCCGTCCTCCGCCAACCGCAAACCGCCAACCGCACTCTCGCAGTCGTAGTTGAGGAACTCATATGGCTGGCAGAATTCGCATCAGACTGAAGGCTTTTGACCACGCGGTGATCGACCAGGCCGCGGGGGACATCGTGCGCACGGCTGAAAAGACGGGCGCGCAGGTGTCGGGACCGATCCCGTTGCCGACGAAGACGCAGCGGTGGACCGTGCTGCGTTCGCCGCACGTGGACAAGAAGTCCCGCGAACAGTTCGAGCTCAAGACGCACAAGCGCGTGATCGACATTCTCGACTCGCGCGCGCAGACGGTGGACGCGCTGACCAAGCTCGACCTGCCGGCCGGCGTGGACGTCGAAATCAAGGTGGAGTAGCCATGATCGGCATCATCGGTCGCAAGCTGGGCATGACCCAGAT
>JARIET010000064.1 GCA_031127185.1 Gemmatimonadota bacterium
CCTCGACGTCTGCTGAGGTCGCGAGGCAGGTGATGATGACATCAGCGCCTGTCGCTGCATCGCGAGGGGTCTGCGCGTGCGTGGCGCCGTGTTGAGCGGCGAAGGCGGCAGCTTTTGCGCTGGTCCTGTTCCAGACGCGGAGCGGGATCTGCTCCTGCACGATCTGGCGCGCCATGGGATTGCCGATGGCGCCAAGTCCGAGGAATGCGACGGTCGTCATACCCGGGAACATATGAGAACGGGCAGTCGGTAAGGGAGGAGGCCGGCCCCCCACCAGCACCGGCGCTCAACCCTGTTACCGACTGCCCGTTCCCCATGTCCTTCGTTCTGTTTCTTAGAACCCTGCAACTGCGGAAAGGTTGCAACCCGTACGCGCCGGGCGAGCGCGCGGTTTCGTCACGGAACGGAAACAGTGTGTTGGGGAATGGTTTTCGCATTGAGGGTTGTTCGCTCCGCGACGCCGTAGTTAGCTTCGCTCAACTATAGAGGGACTCCCCATTCGACCTCCGAACGGGGGTGCGAGTTCGCACTCCCGGGGATGGATGCGATGACGCCGAACAACCCGCGCAAGGAAGAGCAGTCGCTCGCGGCGTTGCTCGCGCCAGACATCCTCGACCTCCTGGAGAGCGAGCCAGGAAGCGTCGCCGCGGAGACCGAGGACATCCACCCGGCCGATCTGGCGGACGTGGCCGAGGCCCTCCCGCGCAGCCAGATCCCGGTATTCCTGGCCACGTTGCCGGCGCCGCGCGCCGCCGCCGTACTGGAGTATTTCGCCGAGGAACTGCGCACGCAGCTGCTCGAGGAGATGAGCCCGGAACAGGCGGCATCGCTCGTAGCCGCGATGACGCCGGACGATCGCGCGGATACGCTCGAAGACATCGATGAGGAGCGCGCGGAAGAGATCGTCGACGCGTTGCCGGAGAACACGCGGCGCGACACGCAGGCGCTGCTGGCCTACCCGCCGGACAGCGCCGGTGGACTGATGACGACCGATGTCGTCTCCGTGCCCTCCACGTATACGGTGGAGGAGACGCTGCGACGCGTGCGCGAGATCGCACGCTCCGGGCGGCGCGAGGCGATGAACACGGTCTACATGCTCAACGTGGACGACACGCTCGCCGGTGTGATGTCGCTGCGCGAACTGCTCGCCGCGCCCGAGGGGGCGCGGATGTCGGACGTGGCCTGGCCCGAAGTGCGCAAGGTTGCCGTCACGGCCGACCGCGAAGAGGTGGCGCGCCTGATTTCGGAATACGATCTCGTCGCCATTCCGGTGGTGGACGAAAAGAATCGTATCCTCGGCGTCGCCACCGTCGACGACGTGATCGACGTCATCCAGGAGGAGCAGACCGAGGACGTGCAGAAACTCGGCGGTATGGAGGCGCTGGACGAACCGTATATGCAGATGGGCATCTGGGCGCTGATCCGCAAGCGCGTGGGCTGGCTCGCCGTGCTGATCGTGCTGCAGATGTTCACGACGTCCGCGCTGCAGCAGTTCGACGCGCAGCTGGCGCTGCTGCCCGTGCTGATGCTCTTCGTGCCGCTGGTGATCAGCAGCGGCGGCAACTCGGGATCACAGGCAACATCGCTCGTGACGCGCGCCATGGCGCTGAAGGAAGTGCAGCTCAAGGATTGGTGGCGGGTGGCCATTCGTGAACTCCCCACCGGCGTTGCGCTGGGCGTGATCCTCGGCGCGATCGCGTTCGCCCGCGTGGCCTTCTCCCACTACGCCTTCGAGCTGGACTGGAACATCGCGGGCGAGCCTTTGGGGTACAACTTCGAGGAAAAGGGGAACGAGTGGTCGGCCGTGGGGCTCAGTGTGTTCGCATCAGTGGCCGGTGTCGTGCTGTTCGGATCGCTTGCGGGTTCCATGCTCCCCTTCGTGCTGCGCCGGCTGGGATTCGACCCGGCAAGCGCGTCGGCGCCGTTCGTGGCGACACTCGTGGACGTCAGCGGAATCTTCATTTATTTCTCGGTCGCGCTGATGGTGCTCGGCCAGTTCATGCGCTGAGCGCGCAACTATGACCGCACCCGTTTCACCGCAACCGGCGGGCAGTTCCGACGCCGCGCACACGACCGGAATGGCGTTCGTCCTGTTGGCCGCGCTCGGATTTGCGGCGGTCAGCACACTGACCAGCGTCGCGATCCGCGAAGGGACGAGCGTACCCAACGTGCTCACGTGGCGATATGTGCTCGCGTCGGTGGTGATGGTAGGTATTGCGGGCGTGCGCGGAATTCCGCGAATGCCGCGGCGCGACTTTGCCATGTGGTTGATACTCGGCGGCGGCGGGCAGGCGCTGTTTGTTGGGCTCGCGTTGTCCAGCATCAAGTACATCCCCGTCGCCACCCTCGGGTTCCTGTTCTACACCTACCCGGCCTGGGTCACCCTCGTGCAGGCAGTGCGCGGCGCCGAACAAGTGACCATGCAGCGCGCGGTAGCGCTCGCACTCAGTTTCGGCGGAATCGCGGTGATTGTGGGCGTGCCGTCAGCGACGGCGATCTCGGGTGCGGGTGACGGCGGATTCTGGACTGGCGTTGCACTCGCGCTCTCGGCAGCGTTCATCTACGGCCTCTACATCCCGATGGCGCGGCAGTTGCAGAAATCGCACCCGGTGCCGGTGACCGGCGCGCTCGCCAAGATCGGGGCGTCGATCTGCCTGCTCTTCTGGGCGGTGGGCGACCAGTCGTTTGATTATGCGATGACGGGGCGCGCGTGGGGCGCGATTGCGGCGCTCACCGTTTTCTGCACCGTGCTGCCGTCGCTCTTCTTTCTGAGCGGACTGATACGGCTCGGCCCGGTGCGCACGGCCATCGTGAGCACGGTGGAGCCGTTCCTCACGGCAATCATCGGGTCAGTGGTGCTCGGACAGGCCCTTTCACCGCGTGCCGCCGCCGGTGGCGCCATGATCGTGACTGCTGTGCTCTTGCTGCAGTTCAGGCGGGAACGGGTGGCGTAGAACGTTCAGGGGTGAGTTCAGGGGTGAGTTCGGGGGCGAGCATTGGGAGCGTGTGGTTGGTGGGAGGCCCCGCATTCCGTTCTCAACTCTCAACTCTCAACTCTCAACTCTCAACAGCACCTCTCAACTCCAGCCCCCCAACTCCCAACTCGCCTTCCACCCATGCGTGCTTGCCTTGCAGCACCTCCGTTGCCAGCCGGTACATCGCGGCGTCATTCGGACCATACAAAAGGCGGAACCGCGCTGCGATGCGTTGCCGCGCCTCGACACAGAATGCATCCGCGAGCGCGACCGCTTCGGCGCGTCCTTCCCGGTCTGCCAACATCTTCGCGCGAACACAGCTCGCGCTCATCGCGTACAGTTCGGCGCCAATATCAACCGCACGGAAGAGAACCATCTGCCGCTTCTCCAGTCCCGGGCCGAAACGCAGCATCGCGTGAAAAAGCGAGCGCCCCAGCCGGCTCGCCGTCCGCGCGATGAACCTGAGGTGGCCGGCGAGTGCACCAAATTCGTCGTACGTGCGAAACGATGGAAGCCAGGTGCGCGGATACCAAGTGAGGTAGAAGGGTGCGGCTTTGAGCGCGGCGGTGAGCCGCATGCCGAGCGATGACTTCGGTGCGACGATCGGAAACGCAAGCGCGAAGTGTTTGTCCACCGCCTCACGCGCGATGAACAGGCGCATGATTTCGCTCGACCCCTCGAAAATCAGGTTGATGCGCGAATCGCGCATCATCCGCTCGATGGGGATGGCGGGTTCGCCGCGCGCACGAAGCGAGTCGGCCGTTTCGTAGCCGCGTCCACCGCGGATCTGCAGCGCATCGTCGACGAGGCGCCAGCCGGTTTCGGTGTTCCAGAGTTTGGCGAGCGCAGCCTCCAGACGGACATCGGCCTTCTGTTCGTGCAGCTCCGTTGTCACCAGCGCCACAGATTCCAGCGCAAAGGTGTTGGCCGCCATCCGTGCGATCATCTGCGCCACGGCGTCGTGGCGGCCCACCGGCTGCCCCCACTGCACGCGTTCGTTCGCCCAGGTGCGGACCCAGTTGAGCGCGGCCTTCGCGCCTCCAGCCACCCCCGCAGGGATGGTCAGGCGCCCGGTATTGAGGGTCATCAACGCCAGCTTGAGCCCCTTCCCTTCGCCCCACAGGAGGTTTTCTGCCGGCACACGCACGTTGGTGAATTTCATCCAGCCGTTTTCGAGTGCCTTGAGGCCCATGAAGCGGCAATGGTGGAGCACTTCGACGCCCGGCGCGTTCACCTCGACGATGAACGCAGTGATCTGCCGGCGCGGCTTGCCATTCACCATACGATCCGGCGTGCGCGCCATCACCACCATCAACTCGGCGCGTGTGCCGTTGGTGCACCAGAGTTTCTCGCCATTGAGAATCCAATCTTTTCCGTCGGGCTCGAGCGTTGCCGTGGTGACCATGTTCGCCGGGTCGCTGCCCACACCCGGCTCAGTAAGTGCAAACGCCGTGATGGCGCCCTTGGCAATGCGGGGGAAGAATCGACGCTTCTGTTCGTCCGTGCCCACCAGGGTGAGCGGCTGCGGCACGCCAATGCTTTGCGATGCGGATACGAGTGCCGAAAGCGATCCGCACTTCGCCGAAATCAGCGCCAGGGCTTCTACGTAGGAGCGGAGTGAAAGCCCGAGTCCGCCGTATTCGCGTGGAATCTTGATGCCGAAGGCCCCCATGTCGCGCAGCCGTTGGACATCCGCTTCACGAATGTGCCCCGTGCGGTCCACCTCGTCGGCATCGTAGTCGCGCAGGAACGCGCGGAGTGCGTCGAGAAAGGGGCGCGCGCGTTGCGCTTCGGCCGGGTCAGCCGGCGGGTGCGGGTGGATGCGTGCGATGTCGAAGTGGCCGAGGAAGAGATCGCGAACGAAACTCGGCCGCTCCCACTCAGTCTCCCTCGCCGACTCGGCGACATCCCGGGCTTCATCCGCGCTGACCGGAGCCGTCGCGGCGGATTTGGTTGCCGTTCCTGCCATGCGTGATACCTAGCGGCGGCGCTCGCGCATCGCGAGGCCCGTTCCACCGGCGAGCATCACGATGGCGATGCCGAACCACTGGTAGGCGTATCCGCGGTGGGGGCCTTCGTCGAGAATCGGCATTTCGACGCGCACAGGAATAGAGTCGGCGTGCAGGCTGCTGTCCGAGGTTTGCATCACGAGGTAGGGCGCGACGGGCGCGCCAACGATTCGCTCCGCGGCGATGCGGTCGAGCCGGCGCAGGAACCGCGTGGTGCTGTCGGCGCACGCCGGCGGCAGCGGCGCGTCGGCGACCGCGCACTGCTGGCCCCACGTTTCGACGTAGCCGGAGACTGCCACCGTGTCGCGTTCCCGCCATCGAGCGAACTCTACCGTGCGTGCATCGGGGGAGTACGCCCACCCGCGATTGACAAGCACGAGCGTGTCGCTGCCGGCAACGCGGACAGGCGTCAGGAAATTCACTCCGGGCGAGCCCCGGCGCATGCGCGGGGCCCAGGCGAGTTCGCGGGCATAGTCGGGCACGCCGGCCACGCGCACGAGCCGGTAGTGACCGGCGGCGGTGTCCAGTGGCAGGTGTCCGAAGTCAACAATGCTGTCGGCCAGACGCGCGGTGAGGATCCGGTTGTGCGCCTGCCTCGCCTTGAGCCGGCTCACCTGCCAAAAACCCAGGCGCGTGCAGACCACGGCGGCGGTCAGCGCGAACGCGAGCACCAGGGCGGTGCGCAGGGAACGGACAGTGCGGGAGGTCATCGCGAACGGGGGCCGGATACCGGAATCTAGGCAGGCGTCCCTTATATGTGACGCGCGTCACGTTGGTACAGCGACGCGGTTCCTTGCTGGCGGTACCGGCGGCAACATACGTTGAGTTGATGCTGATCAGTCCGCGCTCGCCCCGCCTCGCTGCCGCCGTTGTCGCGGCTGTCGCACTTTCGGCGCTGAGCTGCGGTCGCGAACCGACGGGACCCGGCGGCTCTGGCGGCGTGCGTTGGTCGCACGGGATCACGTTCAATCCAGAATTTCCAAGCGGCTTCAGCGAGTACCAGCGCAGCGCGCAGAGCGTCCCGAACGGGTCCGGCAGCCTGGTGACGTTCTCAAGGGTCCGCATCATCCTCCGCTTTGCCGACGGAGCCGTCGCACTCGACACTACCGTCAACTTCCCGGCTGGTTCGGACGAGCTGCCGGTGGGGCTCAACATTCCGCTACCAGCCAATGCGCCGTCTGGCGGCGTTCCGCTCTCGATGTCGCTCAAGTATGTGAACGCCGCCGGCGATACGGTTTTCTCGGGTGGACCAGTCACCGTAACCGCCGTGCCCGCTACGCCTGGCGCGCCTGCTCCGCCGCCAAGTCGGGTGAATGTGCCGCTTTCTTATACAGGTCCCGGTGCTGCGAGCGCTACGCAGGTACGCATCAGTCCGCGGACGCTTACCGCGAACACCGGACAGCCCCTGACGTTCACGGCGCAGGCGTTCGACGCCATAGGCAACGTCGTTCCCGGCGTCCCCATCCTCTTCACTTCAGACAACCCGCTGATCGCCAGCATCAACGCGGCGACAGGCACGGGCACAGCCGGCGCAACGCGCGGGACGGTGAATATCGTCGCACAGTTGTTGACCGGCCCGACGGATGTCGCAGCGGTCACCGTCGTTGCGCCGCCGGCCAACCTCGCTGCCGTGAGCGGGAGCGGCCAGAACGCAGCGGTCCATGCGACGCTCACTCAGCCTGTCGTCGTCGTCGCGACAGCGACGGACGGGCAACCGGCAGCGGGCGTCACCGTGACATTCGCCGCCGCGAACGGCGGAACAGTTGGTAGCGCCGCTGCCACCACCGGCGCGAATGGGCAGGCGTCCACCACCTGGCGGCTGGGCGCGGGCGCCGGCACGCAGACGCTGACCGCGTCGGCGTCCGGACTCTCGGGTAGCCCAGTGACCTTCACCGCCACGGCTCGCGCGATTGATCCCGTGCGACTGGAATTCTTGCAGCAGCCTCCAGCGAGCGCGGCGGCGGGAACGCCGATGACACCCGCCGTTTCTGTCCGTGCCGTTGATGCCGCGGGATCGTTGACGACGTCGTTCACGGGAATCATCACCGTGGCAATCGGGGCAGGCGGGCCTGCCGGGGCTGTGCTGGCGGGCACGACGAGCGTTGCGGCCGTCGGCGGCATTGCGACGTTCCCCGGCCTCGCGCTGAACGTTCCGGGCACATTCACGCTCGACGCCTCGGCGACGGGATTGGCTGGCGCCGCGTCCGCCAGCTTCCAGGTGGTGGCTGGCGCCGCGAATCGGCTCATCTTCGATCGATACCCGGTGACCGGTGCCACGGCTGGGGCCGTGCTCGACCTGATCACCGTGGTCGTGCGCGACGCGCTCGGAAATCCCCAGACGACGTTCACGGGTCCGGTGACGCTGTCCCTGAACGGACCCGGCGTCGCGGCTGCGCTTGACACAGCGGGCATGGCGCCGACAAGCGATGTGGTGGTCACGGGGCCAGTGACCGTGAACGCTGTGGCCGGCGTGGCAACGTTCTCCAACTTGCAGATCAACGGCGCAGGGAACTACACACTCACCGCGACCAGTGCCGGACTCGCGAGCGCCACCGGCCCGCGCTTTTCGATTGCAGCGGGGCCGGCATCTGTGCTCGTGCTGGTGAGCGGCGCAGGGCAAAGCGCGGCCGGCGCAGCGACACTCTCAAATCCGGTGGTCGTGCGAGCCACGGATGCGTTCGGAAACGGCGTTGCAGGAGTGACGGTCAATTTTGCGCCGGCAGCCGGCAGTGGTTCCGTGGTGCCAACGAGCGTTGTTACCGGCGCGTCCGGCAATGCTCAGGCCACATGGACGCTCGGCGGCGCGGCTGGCGCGATGACGCTCAACGCCTCGGCGACCGGGTTGACCCCCAACCCGCTCGTCGTCGGCGCAACCGCGACAGCCGCTGCGGGCGGCATCGCCACGCAGCTGGTGTTCACCACGGGTCCCGCGAGCACGACGGCGGGAACGGTGATGCCGAGTCTGGTCGTCACCGCGAAGGATGCGCTCGGTGCCACGGTCACGGCGTTCACTGGTTTCGTCAACATTTCGATCAACACAAACGCCGCGGGTGCCATCATCTGGAACGGCACCACGGGAGTGTCAGCCGTCGCCGGCGTCGCGACCTTCCCGGGAGTGGAGATCCAGAAGGCCGCAGCTGGCCTCACGATGAATGCGAGCTCTGGCACGCTCCAGGGCACGTCGCCCGCGTTCACGATCAGCGCGGCGGCGGCCAACCAGATCGTGGCCGACTCCGGTGGCGCCCAATCGGCGGCGTTCAGTACCGCCCTGGGGACGAAGCTCGTCGCCCGCGTGATAGACGTGTACAACAACCCCGTGACAGGCACAACCGTGGTCTGGACCGTTGCGACTGGTGGAGGATCGCTCAACAACACGACCACGCTCACCGACGCAAATGGACGTGTTCGCACGGGCTGGACACTCGGCGCGCCACTCGGCGCACAAACGGTCACGGCCAGCAGCGGCTCGCTGTCGGGCTCTCCGCTGACGTTCACCGCCACCGCGACCGGCGGGGCAATCGCCAGCACGGCCTATCCAACCCACCTCGACTCGCTCTACTCGTTCGGAGATACGCTGCGCCGCGTACCCGTCTCGCGTGACGGGGCAAACGCCGTCGTCGCCGGCGCCTACACGTTTGTCAGTCGGACGCCTGCCACGGCGACGGTCAGTGGCACCGGCCTGGTCACAGCCGTCGCAGACGGCTCGACGTACATCGTCGCGACAGAGAACGGCGGCACGAAAGACTCGACACTGATCGTCGTCAAGCAACGCGTGGCCACGATCAATGTCACGCCGGGCAACCGCAACATTTATCGCACGCGCACCTTCCCGTTCAGCGCGTCGGCTGTGGATGGACGTGGGAATGCGATGGCGGGCGCTCCGATCAGCTGGTCCACACTCGCATCCTCGGTGGCCACCGTTGACGCTGCGGGGCTCGTGACGGCCGTGGGGCTCGGCGGCACGCAGGTTCGCGCCACCGCCGGCACGATCGTCGGAGTCGCCACCGTGAACGTGCTCACGCCGATCACACGCATCATCGTGGGCCGCGATTCGTTGGGCACGCCAGTGAGCGACACGACGGCGCTCGCCTCGCTCGGCATCCGCCGCTCGATGCGGGCGGAGGCGCGCGACACGCTGGACGCGCCGATGACCGGTGTGACATTCACGTGGGCCAGCACGAATCCCGCGGTGGCGCTGGTGGACTCGAGCTTCGCGACGCGTGCTGTTGCGCTCTCGAACGCCAATGGTGTGACGACATTCCAGGCGTCGGCCGAGGGCGTCACCGGTTCGGCAACGCTCAAGGTCCAGCAGGCACTGGCGTCCATAGAACTCACACCCACACCCGACACGATCGGCGTCACGGCGCAGAAGCAACTCACCGCCCGTGGCAAGGACGCGAACAACCGGTTCATCTCGGGTGGCGTGTTCGCGTACGCCTCGAACAACACCCCCGTGGCAACGGTCAACGCGACCACCGGCGTTGTCACTGGTGTGTCGCTTGGCACGGCGAATGTCACCGCCACGAGCGGTGCCGTCACGTCGAACGCGGCGGTCATCGTCGTGGCCAGCACCGTGCCACCGATCATTTCGTTCGGCCGCGACACGCTCACGGTCGGGCGAGGGTCGAGCACGTCGATCCCGATCTTCCTCAGCCGCCCGCACGGAACGAACGTCACAGTCAACCTCTCGGCGCTCGACACCGTCGCGTACTTCTCACTCGGCAGCATCACCTTCACGCCCGGACAGACGGCGCTGAACGTGACGCTGAATGGGCGCAATGCCGGCACAACGTCGCTCTTTGCGCTCGATGGAAGCGGAACCGGCTTCAAGGGTGACACCGCCACCGTCGCCGTGCAGGCCAATGTCCGGTTTGCGCAGACCAGCTGGTCGCTGAACGCCACCGATCAGGTGTCCACACAGGTGCTCCTCTCCGACCCGTCGCCGGCTGGCGGCACCTTCGTGACATACACCTACGGGACGGCCGGCCGCGCGCAGGTCTCGCCGGACCCCGCATTCATCCCGGCCGGCCAGCTCGCCTCCAACGTGGTCATTACGGCGCTCGGGTCGACCAGCGGAAGCACCACGATCATGCCGGTCGCCACCGGCGTGAACGGTACGGCGTCCACCCTGAATGTCTCCGCGCCGGTGCTGACCATCTCCGCCGGCGTTTCCGCGCGGCTGGGCACTGGTCAGTACGAAGGGGGCTGGTATGTGTACACCCCGCAGTCCAACAGCATCGCCGTGCCGCTCACGTACGCGAGCACCGATACCACGGTCATCACCGTAAACCCCACGACGGGTGCGATTCCGGGTGGCTCGTACTACCAGTACTTCACGGTCAGCGCCAAAGCGACTGGCACGGCCAAGGTGGTGATCTCGGCGAGCGGGTGGAAGCCCGACACGCTGACGATGACCGTCACGTCGCCGAACGTCACGGTTGCCGGCCAAACCAGTTTCAATACTACGTCGCCGCAGACCACACTCACGGTCTACGCGCGGGATTCGGTCGGAACGGCGCACTACCGCACGAGTTCGCTTGCACTGAGCGTGAGCTCGAGCGACACGAACGTCATCAAGGTGATCGACACGTCGCCGACCCTGGCGGCCGGCCAGTACTACGAGTCCGGCATCCGCTATCAGCCCGGCGGCATGGGTGGCACGGCGTACGTGAAGGTTACCGCCGGTGGACACCAACCCGATTCGATGCTCGTCACGGTGGTCGGCCCCAAGCTCCAGTTCAGCTGGAACTCCAACCAGCTCGGCGTCGGACAGTACGACGACAACGTGTACGTCTACACGCCCAACAACGTCACGAGTCCGCTGCCGGTGACGTTGACAAGCTCAAACCCTGCGAAGGCCACGATCACGTCCAGCGTCACCGTGCCGACCGGTTCATACTATGCCTACCACACGGTGACCGGCCTCGATACCGGGGTTGTGACGCTGATCGCCACAGCACCGGGGTACCAGCCCGACACAGCGACGTATCGCGTGTCGACACCACGCGTCACGGGAATCGGCGCGGCGACGTACAACAACTTCCGGCCGGCGTTCAACATCACGGCCTACGTGCGCGATTCTGCAAACGGCGTACACAACCGCGTGTCGCCCCTCGTCGTCTCGTGGCGGTCCACGGACACGAACGTCGTCAAGGTCGACTCGGCTTCGGTGACCATCGGCAGCGCGATCTACTACAACAGCGCAGCACGACTTGCGGTGCGGGGCCTCGGCACAGCCTATGTGGTCGTGAGCGCACCGGGGCACAGGCCCGACTCTGCGTTGATCAGCATCCAGACGCCCAAGCTGAGCTTCAGCTGGACAACGGCAACCGTGGGCAGGCGGCAGTACTTCACCGCGACGAACCACTTTGTGCACA